>JAAOZJ010000058.1 GCA_011605835.1 Thermoproteota archaeon | reverse complement strand
GTCAGAGCAATCGCAAGCTTGATATCGAATTTATTGTTCTCGTCAAGGTACTTCCCGTACATAGTGCAGGTGATAGTAGCGGGGATAGACGAGGAGGGCCCGAAGATGTTCAACGTTGACCTCTTCGGGACAATGACCGACGAGAAGTACATCGCGACGGGCTCCGGCTCTCCTCTGGCGCTGGCCATCTTAGAGACCCGGTACAGGGACGACCTGAAGGTGAAGGAAGCTATCCCGATAGCCGTAGAGGCGATCAAAGCAGCTATGAAATGGGACCCCGGCTCTGGGGAAGGCTTCGACATGGTCGTGATATCTAGAGAAGGAATAGAGGAAATACCTCAAGAGAAGCTCGTATCGAGCTCGATGTGATCCCCTCATTAGACGGAAGGTAAGGAGATTGGTGCAATCCAACCACCTGACGTTGCTCAGGGAGGGGATATTAAAGAGCATACCACCAGAGGCAGGCGTAACTAGGATAGATTTCGAGGGGCCCGAGATAGCGGTCTACGTTAAGAATCCCGCGGTCCTACTGTCAGGCGGTGACGTTGTTAAAACGGTCGCGAAGGCGTTGAGGAAGAGGATAGTGCTGAGGCCTGACCCGGCCGTCAGGAAGGACAAGGAGGAGGCCAAGAAGATAGTCTACGAGCTAGTGCCGCCGGAGGCTGGCATAACAAACGTCTACTTCGACGACGTCATGGGCGAGATGATAATAGAGGCGAAGAAGCCGGGCCTTGTGATAGGCAAGAACAGCTCGCTCCTCAAGCAGCTCCTCGCGTACACCTTCTGGAGGCCCGTACCGGTCAGGACCCCGCCCCTAAAGTCCAGGTTCGTGGAATCAGTCTCGACACTATTCCACAAGAACAGCAACTACAGGCTAAAGATGCTAAAGGAGGCTGGTAGAAGGATCCACAGGACCCCCCTCTACAGGATAGACAACGTAAGGGTAACAGCCCTAGGAGGATTTAGGGAGGTCGGCCGCTCGTCCATACTAGTTGAAGCGGGTGAGGATAAGATACTGCTGGACTGCGGGGCCAAGCCCGGCGCGAGGGACTACATGGGCGAGTTTCCGGCGTTTTGGCTCGACGACTTCGACATAGACTCCCTGAGCGCCGTCGTGATAACACACGCGCACTTAGACCACTGCGGAGCCTTGCCCCTGCTCTTCAAGTACGGCTATCGAGGGCCAGTCTACTGTAGCGAGCCGACAAAGATGCTCATGGCCCTCATATTGAAGGACTACTTGGACGTGGCGGAGAAGGAGGGCAGGACCCCGATATACGGGATTAGGGAGGTGAAGATGGCCCTCCTCCACACAATAGCCCTGAACCACGGAGAGGTCACGGACATAGCTCCTGGGGTCAAGTTGACGTTGCACAACGCAGGCCACATACTCGGCTCGTCGATGGTCCACCTCCACATAGGCGAGGGCCTTCACAACATAGTTTATACGGGTGACTTCAAGTACGGGAGGACGAGGCTCCTCGAGCCAGCCACGTACGTCTTCCCGAGGCTCGAGACCCTCATAATGGAGTCGACCTACGGAGGGCCTAACGACGTAATGCCGTCTAGAGAGGAGACAGAGGCGAAGCTCGTCGAGATAATAAACAGGACGCTGAGTCGTGGAGGCAAGGTGCTAATCCCTGTGCTGGCCGTCGGTAGGGCCCAAGAGATAATGCTGGTCCTGGCTAACGCCGTCGAGAAGAAGCTCATACCCTCAGTACCCATATACATCGAGGGCATGATACAAGAGTCCACGGCGATACACACGGCGTACCCCGAAAGCTTAGCGAGGGAGGTCAGGGACAAGATACTCTACGAGGACGTCAACCCATTTTTAGCAGAGAACTTCGTGATCATGACCAAGGGCCGCGAGCGTCTCGACGTCGTCGAGGGCGAGCCTTGCATAATAATGGCCACGTCGGGCATGCTGAACGCCGGCCCTGCCCTCGAGTACTTCAAGCTGATGGCCGAGGACGAGAGAAACTCCCTTATATTCGTCTCCTACCAAGTCGAGGGGACCCTCGGCAGGACGGTTCAAGAGGGGGCTAAGGAGGTCGTGGTCGATTATGTCGACGGCAAGCCTCTGGCAGTCAAGGTCAAGATGGAGGTCCACACCTGTGAGGGGTTCAGCGGCCACAGCGATAGGAGACAGCTACTGAGGTTCGTGGAGAGGGTGACGCCAAAGCCCCACAGGATAATACTGTGCCACGGCGAGGACGAGAAGACTGCGAGCTTAGCCTCTAACATAGAGAAGTTCTATAAGGTCCCGGTGGACGCGCCCAGCTTCTTGAACTCTGTAAGGGTGCGCTGAAGACCCCCAGCCGTTCTAGTCTAGCGTAAACTTTCATCCCTTCCCCCCTGTATTTTTATCCCTCTCGGTCGTTATGGGAGGGCCTTCGGGGTGAACGGGCGAAGCCCCACATCCATCCGTTCGCTTTCCCCACATATCGCCTCGACGGCATTCGGGCATTCTTCGTAGATCACGAAGACGTGCCGTTTAATAGACTCTACGCTGGGGAGAAACAGCTCCGAAGCCCCTAGCTTCGTTTAAGGTGATATTGAGCCCAAGGCCTATCAGATCAAGCCCGTTTCCTTCATCTTATTCCACAGCTTGTCGCCGACGTGGTGTAGGTTTTCGACGACCTTTCCCTTCGTCATGGACACCAGCTCCGACTTATTCACCAGTGCAACGCCGACGCAGAGAGGCCTCCCGTACCTCTCGTCCACGACGACCACTAGGTCCCCCCTCGTGAAGTCCCCCTCCACTCTGACTATGCCGGGAGCCATCACGTCCGCCCCGTTGACCACGTGCTTAACCGCGCCAGCGTCCACGACGACCCTCGGTAGCTCTGCGACCCCGTCCATCAGGGCCTTTATGGACGGGATTAGCATGCCAGAGATCTCTATGGCGAGGGGTTTTCCCTCTACGAGGTAAACGACCTCTTTTTTGTCCAGCTTGACGACCTCCCACCTAGCCCTGACGTCGAGGGGCTTATTCAACTTCAAGGCCCTCTCGATGGCTAGCGCGACGTCCCTAGCCTCGCTCTTGCTCAAAACGTGTTTATGCGCTCTCGACACGACTACCGTCTTAAGCTAAGCTTTAAATATATATCTTTATAAGCTAAAACAAAACGGAAGCCTAGAAGGCTGGGTCCTCCATGTCAGAGACGACGTTAACGATACTGGCCTCGTCCATAGGGAACCAAATATTCGTCAGGCTTAAGGGCGGCAAGGAATTTAGGGGCAGGTTGAAGAGCTACGACCAACACCTGAACATAGTCCTCGAGGACGCCGAAGAGCTGAGGCAGAACGGCGAGCCCAAGAAGCATGGCCTGATACTCATCAGGGGCGACAGCATAGTCCTAATAAGTCCCGTGCCCAAGAGCTAGGAGGGCTAGGCCTTGGTCAAGGGGACGACCTCCTTCGGCAAGATGAACAAGGGGGCCACACACATCAAGTGCAGGAGGTGCGGCAGGAGGGCCTACAACAAGAAAAAGCACTACTGCGCTGCGTGCGGCTTCGGAAGGTCCAGTCGACTTAGGAGGTACTCCTGGCAGAACAAGCCCCTCAACAGGGCCCATCGTTTGGTCTAAAAAGAAGTAATCGATGGAAACATTAATACCCAGCCCCACAATAATAACGGCTGGGGCCGGTAGATCAGCCTGGTGGATCGCCCGCTTGGCATGCGGGAGGTCGCGGGTTCAAGTCCCGCCCGGTCCACCACTCCTCCTTCACTAAACCCCACACCACCCCATCGACGGTACGAGAAGATGAGCGACGACGCTCGGGCAAGGGGGCTCGGCCTGTGTAGCCGTTGTCACGTGAGGAAGGCCTCTCTGAGGCTAGATTACGCAAGGATGAGCCTATGCGACGAGTGCTTCGTGAAGTTCGTCGAGCGAAAGGTCGAGAGGACACTTGAAGAGTATAAGATGATAGAGAGGGGCGACAAGCTCCTACTGGCCCTGTCAGGGGGCAAGGACAGCTCGGCCCTCCTCCACATAATCAAGAGCCTAGCGCCCGACGTCAAATTGACCTGCCTGCACATAGACTTGGGGGTCGAAGGTTTTTCAGAGCAGTGCAGATCCAAGGCCGAGGAGCTGGCTGGCCAAGAGGGGGTCGAGCTGGAGGTTGTGGAGCTGAGGAGCTTCCTCGGGTGCACGATGAGCGAGCTGGCCTCGAGGCGCAGGAAAGCTTGCTCGCCATGCGGTTTAGCGAGGCGCTACATCCTGAACTACTACGGGAACCTTTGGGGTGCGACGAAAATCGCCACGGGTCACAACCTAGACGACGTGCTCGCGGTGCTATGGGACCTCTACGTCGCAGGGGACCTGTTGCAAGCCGTAAGGCTTCAGCCAGTCACGAAACATGCACACCCAAAGGCTTTGTCGAGGATAAAGCCCCTCATCGAGCTGACGGACTTCGAGCTCAAGGCCTACGCCGACATAAAGGCCCTTCCCTACTCACCAGCTCAGTGCCCCCTTGGCCGCGAGTCGAAGCTGAACAAGAGGAAGAAGCTAATAGACGCCATCGAGTCAATGCGCCCATCCTTTAAGCACACCTTCTTCAAAACCCATGTAAAGAGGGTCTCCCCCCTCCTCGGCCCCCTCCTGATGGCTAGGGCTACCGACTGGCGGTCCTGTGCTAAGTGCGGCATGCCCTCCAAGGGAGAGGTGTGCGGCATGTGTAGGCTCAAGGAGGATCTGAAGAAAGGGTGAGAGTGCGTCGTTCACACGAAGTCCACGTGAGCAATATTCGTCGCACATCTTTGAAGTGTTACTCCTCGAGGGCAGGTCTTTGAGCTAAGGGATATTAAGGCGCCGATATACAGAGAGTACGCTAACGCTTGCTTTCTGCCCTTTCGTGGTGTCGGGCTTGTCCATCGATGAGATAATTCAGAGGATGCTATCGGCAAGGATCTTTAAGGACAGGGAAAAGCTTAGGCCTGACTACGTGCCTGAGAGCCTTCCCCACAGAGAGGAGGAGATCAACAAGCTCGCTGAGATACTAGCACCAGCCGTCAAGGGGGCCAGGCCATCAAACGTCTTCATATACGGCCTCCCGGGGACCGGGAAGACTGCAGTCACGAAGTACGTGCTCAGGAGAATAGACGCCTTCGCGAGGGAGTACTCCCGCGGCGTCAATCTGAAGCTCGCCTACATAAACTGCAGGAATGAGAACACGAGCTATCGCGTCCTCTTCAACCTGTGCAATTACCTAGATGAGAGGGTCCCCTTCACCGGGCTGTCTACGGCCGAGCTGTTCAGGAGGTTCGTCAGGGCTCTCGATCGAGAGAGGAACCTGCTCTTCGTGGTCCTCGACGAAGTGGACTTCTTGGTCAAGGTCAGCGGAGACGACATACTCTACAAGCTCACAAGGATAAACCCGGACCTGCGCAACGCCAGGGTCTCGATAATAGGCATAACCAACGACCTGAACTTTGTCGAGTACTTGGACCCTAGGGTGAAGAGCACTTTAGGCGAGGAGGAGCTCGTGTTCAGGCCCTACACTACCGAAGAGCTCGCTGACATATTGGCCGAGAGGGCCAGGCAGGCCTTCTGCGACGGAGTCCTTGACGAGGCTGTAATACCCCTCTGTGCCTCACTGGCCGCCCGCGAGCACGGAGATGCTAGAAGGGCTCTAGACTTGTTGAGGGTAGCTGGCGAGATAGCTGAAAGAGAGGGTTCGTCGAAGGTTCTCGAAGAGCACGTCAGAAAGGCCTACAGAGAGATAGAGAAGGACAGAGCGGTTGAGGTCGTCAAGTCCATGCCCCTCCACACCAAGCTCGTCACTATAGCCGCCTATCTCGTGAAGAGGAGGAAGGGCGAGGCGACCACCGGCGAAATATACGAGACTTACAAGGGCCTGTGCAGGAGGCTCACGATAGACGAGCTCACGCAGAGGAGGGTCAGCGACATAATAAACGAGCTCGACATGCTCGGAATAGTCAATGCCAAGGTGACCAGCAAGGGCAGGTACGGCAGGACGAAGATCGTCAGGCTGGCGATAAGCGATAGGGCGCTAGTGGAGGGCCTTAAGAGCGACCCAAGGCTTTCGTCTATAGTCGCCGAAAGCGTGTAGCGCGATGGTCTACGCGAGAATGCTCGGGGTCGAGGACGGCTCCTTCGACCCTCAAAAGCTCCAGAGGAAAGGCAAGACAGTTTTATGCGGCGTCTTGACGCACGGCTTCAAAGTAGAGGACGTCTTCCTGAGATTGATAGAGGTCGACGGGCTTGACGCCACTGAGAAATTACTAGACATGACAGGCAAGATAGGCTCTCTCGACGTGGTGTTGCTTGGTGGAGTGACCTTCGGGGGCTTCAACATCATAGACCCTGTTGCTGTAAACGAAAGCCTTGGAGTGCCCGTAGTAGTTGTCACGACAGAGAGGCCGGACAATGAGGCTGTCCTGAGCGCTTTGAAGAAGCACTTCGAGGACTGGAGGCTCCGCTACGGCGTCTTTGAGAGGCTGGCCTCGGTCAGCCCGATTTATGAGGCCAAGCTTAACCCCAGAGAGAACCCGGTCTTCTTGGAGGTCGTGGGTATGGAGTTCGAGAGGGCTCTCGAGATCCTCAGGAGGGTGACGGTGAGGGGCAGAGTCCCCGAACCTTTGAGGGTAGCGAATAGGGTAGCCAAGGCCGTCTCGCGAGCTCTTTTTATGCAGGCCGACCGCAAATAAAATAAAAGGACTCTGCGATGTGTCGGGTGTTGGTCATTGGCCTCAATTCACCTGAGGAAGGTTTTGAAGACCAAAAGCGGTAGCTTCCTCTTGGCTATCCCCAAAACTTGGGCTTTAAAGATGGGCCTGAAGAGGGGGGATCAGCTCGTAGTCGAAGAGCTAGACAACGGCTCACTTGCCATAAGGGCGAGGGCCGAGGCCGAGGAGGAGGGCGAGAAGCTCAGCGAGACGACGTTAGAGTACGGTGAGACGCTCGAGAGGGATCTACTTAGCAGGTACTTAATAGGCTACGACATCATAAGGCTTGTCTCGAAGACTAAGTTGACGCTAGAGCAAAAGGATAGAATTAAGAGGGCCATAGCCCCACTGGTGGGGGTCGAGGTCATCGAGGAGAAGGCCAACGAGGTAGTGCTCCAGTGCCTTTTATCGCCGCTCGCTGTCTCCCTGAAGACCTTGTTCAAGAGGGCTGACGTCATAGCACAACAGATGCACAGGGACTCGATAAAGGCCCTCGTCGACCGCGACGTCGAGCTAGCCCAAAGCGTCGTGAAGAGGGACGAGGACTTAAATAGAATATACTTTTTGATAGTGAGGCAGTTGCGGACAATAATAAGAAACCCGAGGTTTGCCCAAAAAGCTGGAGTGAGGCTCCACGAATGCCTAGATTATAGACTAGCCGCTAAGTCGATAGAGAGCATAGGCGATGAGGCCGTGTCCATAGCCGAGAACGTGGTGAAGCTCGTGTCGAGCAAGGCCAAGCTAGAGCTGGAGCCCGAGATAGTGGAGCTCAGCGATCTGGTCGATAAGATGCACACAGACGCCTTTAACTCTCTGATGAAGGTTGACTACGCCCTCTCGATGCAGGTGATAAACGCGAGCAGTAAGATGCGAGACATGGCGGAACAGCTCAACGTGAAGGCGTTAAGGCTCCCCCTCGACGTCGCCTTCTGCGTTAGCTCCATAATAACCGGGCTGAGGATCATAGGAGAGATATGCGTGGACATAGCAGACCTTGTAGTCAGGCCCTAAGCGCCCTGAACATAAGCTTCTTGCCCCTTTCTACGATCTCTCTAAGCCTCTCCAAGCTCTTCGCTTCGGCGTATAGCCTGATCTTGGGCTCGGTGCCCGAAGCCCTTATTAAAATCCAAGAACCGTCTTTGCAATTGACCCTAACTCCGTCGTACTTCCATACGTCCTCCACGTCGCCTATAGCGCTCTCGAGCTCCTCCTCGACGATCTTCATAACCCTCAGCTTGTCTCCGTCGTCGCAGGGGAAGCTCTCCCTGACTTGAGGGTAATCGGGCACGTCTTTCAAGAGCTCGCGAAGCCCGACGCCTCTCTCCACGACGTCCTTTACGAGCGCGCTTGCCGCTAGTATGCCGTCGGCCCAAGGGCCCCAGCGGGGATTGATTACTTTCCAGGGCTCCGCGGCCAATGCAACATTGGAGCGTCTCTTGAGCTCCACGTGGGTCTTCCCCAGCTTGGTCCTTATCACTTCTCCGCCCAGCCTCTCGACGACCTCATCTATGCACCTGGACGTGTCTATCGTCGTTATAACCACCTTGCCCTCTCCGCGCTCTATGGCCTTCTTGGCCATGTAGGCTATTATCCTGTCGTTGACCACGAACTTGCCATCGGGGTCTATGACGGCCACTCTATCGGCGTCGCCGTCGTGGGCCAGCCCTAAGTGAGCGCCCGTCTCGCGGACGAATACGCTGAGCTCTGCCAAGACGTCGGGCCTCGGCTCAGGCTCCCTGCCCGGGAAGTGGCCGTCCATGTTCGCGTTGAGGGCTATGACCCTGACCCCGAGTCGCGACAAGACCTTGGGGGTTACGAGGGCCGCGGGCCCGTTGCAACAGTCGACGACCACTTTGAAGTCTGAGGCTCGGTCTCTCGGAGCTCCGTCCGACAGTAGGTCGAGCACGTCGTCGATGTACTCCACGAGGGCCCCTGCGTAGTCGATGCACGAGCCCACGTCGCTCCATGAGCGTTCGGCCTCGAGCCCCCTCGACAACGCCCTTTCGACTGCTTCCTCGTCCTCTGGCATGAGCTCCCACCCGCCTTCGCGGAACACCTTAAACCCATTGTACTGAGGAGGGTTGTGGCTTGCAGTTATCATGACGCCGAAGCCGGCCCTAGCCTTCTTCACCGTGTACGCGGTGACGGGCAGGGGGGCCAGCCCAACCCTCCTGACGTTACAGCCGGAGTACATGAGCCCGGACAGCAGGGCGTGCTCTAGGACAGGCGACGATAGCCTGCAGTCCGTGCCCACAACGCACTCCGTGCCGAACATGGACGCTAGGGTGCAACCAAGCCTGAACGCCAGTAAAGGAGACACCTCAGTGGGGTAAACGCCCCTTATGCCGCTAGTGCTGAAGAGCCTTCTCAAACCGCACCGCCCGTGCTTTAGAAATATAAGCCCCCTCATAGAATTATCCTCGACGAGCCGGGGTGGCTGAGTGGTAAAGGCGCCGGCCTCGAGATCTCATGGCGTGGGGCCAGAAAGCCGGTGCCCCTTCGGGGGCCCGCGGGTTCAAATCCCGCCCCCGGCGCCACGTCACCATCTACTGGAGGTTCTGCCATTTAGGGCAGGGCAATTAGCTCCTAAACGGAGGGCATTTAAGCTGGAGCGGCGATTAGTTATCGAATAGCATGGAGAATGGCGATGGGTACGAGCTTTTTGCCGTTTACGGCATATCGATAGAATATCCATCGAGCTGGAGTGTGGAGGTAGGGCAGCTGAAAAGAGATCAAGGCGTAGTCTCCTTCAGGTCTGGGGGCAGGAGTGCTCGTGCACGTTGGCTTGGTCTCCTCTTGAGGAGGTTTGGAGGAGGTTCAGAGATCCCGGAAAGCAGGTGAGGAACGCCTTGGACGACCTCAAGAGCAGAAGCCGTATTGAAGACCTTCAGGTCCTAGAGGACAGGAGCGTGGTTGTCAACGGCCACGAGGCCATTGCGATGAGGCTTAGGGCGACGCTGAAGACGGGCGTCTTCTCAAGGGGTCGCCTTAAGAGCGAGATCCAGGTGCTTTGCGTCCACTCTGACCTCCTCCCCGCCCTGAAGGGCGATGGTTCCTTCGGGGCGGCTCGGTTCCCCGCATCTGTTCAGAGTTACATTTGTCATCTGCGGGGCAGTTGGGGAGATCAGAGTTCCCCCATCTGGATTAAAGCCCTCTTCTCGATGTTTAGGACTGCTACTGTGTCCCTGTCTGCCTCAAAATTGCATTTGGGGCATCTTAGTCTTCTATATCCGCTCTCTTTAAGCCTAGAGTCACACCTTGGACACGCCGACGACGTCCCCTTTGGATCGACAGCAATTAAGGGAACCCCCTTCTTTTGGCATTGCCAGTCAATCCAGAACTCTAGTCTCGCATAGCTCAGCATCAGAAGAGCAACTTTGTGATCTTTCGGTAGTTTCCTAAGACTCTCCACTAGCCCCGTTAAGTCCTCCTTGGCGACTACGTACTGGTGTTGCTTCGCCAATGTCACAATTTCGTATGAGGTCTTCTTAGCCCAGTCCTCGACTATGCGTCTAGCCTTCCTGTGGAAATGCCTAATTCTGTTTAGGACGCCCCTTCTCCTAAGCCAGGCGTTGTACTTGCTAGAGGAGTGCTTCTTCTGAAGGTCCTCGGCCAACCGCCTGTAGTGCAGAGCCCTCTCGACGGCCGTCTCAAGCCTGTGTTCAATTTCGCTGTTGCCGATGACGATGCACTTCTCGTTGACATCGACGGCTAGGATGCCTCTGGAAGTATACTTGGGCGGCTTGGGGATGTGCTTGGATATTTCGAGGATGAGCTTACCGTCCTTGAGCAGTAGCTTGGCGTCTCCGCTGGGATGATCGTCGCACCTTTCGTCCCAGCCGATAATCCTGAGCCTGAAGCCCCTAGAAGCTCGACATATCCATCCCCGCCTTAAAAGGCGAGGCTTTCAGTTGTAACGGGACGCAACGATGTTTCGTACTTCTTTCATTTGGCCCTCAGGACGACAAGTACGCCGAACATATTTAATCACATGACTTTTTCCATGAGGTGTCATTGACCGTCCTCTCTCCTCTCAATCTCGAAGCCTATCACGCAAACCTCCTTCTTGTTGCTTATTCTGCCGTAGTGCCTTCTCAGGGCCTTAAGTAGCTGGGCCACGTTTTCGAAGCCATCTCTCTTGGCGTCCTCGTCCGTCAGCTCATCGATGGTCTTCCTCTCGACCCTGGTTATCTTAGCTATCCCCAGCACCTCCCCGCCCGCTACGACCTCGACCTTTTCCCCCTCCCTCAAGCTCGTGGAGAGCCTTATGGTCTGCCTCTTCAAACCCTCTTTGATCTTCTTCTTGTACTCTTTAGCGAAGTTAAGCCTCCTCAACTCCGTAACCTCCCCAGAGCCTCGATATGATCCCCCTCACCGCGCTTTTAATTTTCGAAGGGGGGAAGTTACAGGCCTTGGCCGCGTCACTCCAGCCCCGGCCTTGGAGGCACTTGGCTATTAGGAGCCTCTCTTCGACGTCGTCGAGCTTGATCCTCTTGCCCTCCCTCAGCATGAAGTGCGCCTTTACGAGCTTGCCTATGGCGTCGTTGGCCACCTCGTAAGTCACAATTCCGCTCACGTAGCTCTTCAACCTCGCCTTCTGGCTCTTAGACAGGCCTAGCTTTACCTCTTCCGTGCCGTGAGGAGACCGCAGCAAGAGCTGGGCGACCTCGACCTCGAGGTCTGAATAGGTGTCGTAGAGGCTGTTGAGGAGCCTCAACCTGAACTCGTTGTTCGCCACCCTCACCAGCTTCTGCGCCCTCCTGCTAAGAGGCCTCACAACCAAGACGCTGTACTCGCCCGATGCGGGGTTTCTGTTCGGGCTTATGTGTACTGGGACGAAGTTGTTCTTAATCCAGAAGTTCAGCAACTCTCTCGTGGCGCCAAAGCCAGCCCCCACCCAGTCAACGCCCTCTTTGCGGGCCTCGTCGCACAGGTCTTGGAGCGCTAGGCTCCCAAAGCCCCTGTCAGTGAATTGAGGGTGCACGGCTATCCTGACTATCCTCCAGCCAACGTACTTGGCGAAGTACTTGTAGGGAGGGTAGTACTTGACAATGATCGAGGGCACGACATTGCCGGAGGGCTCGAAGCCAGCGAGTATCTGTTCGATGAGGTCGTCGTCGAGCCCTCCCTCTCTGGCCAAGTGTATGGCCGTCACTATCGCGCCCTCGCTGGTCCTAAGCAACCTTGCGAAGTGGTGCGGTGCCTCCCCTATCATGGCGACATCGTCTGGCCTGTTCCTGTAGTGGGCTAATACGTAAATTCCGATGAACTCCCTCAACTCGTCCTCCCTCTCCGTGAACCACTTCTCCAAGTCGGCTTTCTCGTAGACGACGGAGACGGGCTCAGCCTCTACCTTCGCTGGCTCGGCGTCGAGAAGCAACGCGTCGTAGAGCCAAGCCTCTATGGGGTCCTCGTGAGCGTACCTTATGGGCTCCCTCATCGACATTTCGATCAATGGAGCCTTGCCTTCTTTGCGGAGGGCCGATAGGAACCTTACAGTGAAGCCCCTGCCCGCCCCCTCGTAGCCGTGCGCCGTCGACGAGAACACGGCTTTCCTGAAGTTTTTCCTGATCCTCAAGAGGAGGTGTACCGGTATGCCAGCCGCCTCGTCGACCACAACCATTCGGGCGTCTGCAAAGGCGGCGTCGTAGGGCTCCTCATACCTGACCCTTCCCTTCTGAGTCTGAACTACCTTGGTAAGCCCCTCCTTGTCCTTCTCCTCCTTGTACTCCATGCCCAGCTCCTCCAAGGCCCTCTTTAAGAACTCGAAGAGCACTTGGACATTGTAAAGCGACGGAGCTGTGACGACGACGTTGAGCCTACCCTTTGCTGAGTCCATAAGGCCCGCTAGCCCGAGGCCTAGGACAGCACTCTTCCCCCTCCCTCTATTGGCCGTGAGAACCAAGATGCACTTCCTCTCCTTAGCGAGGGACTCCATGGCTAAGAGGACCTTGATCTGGTCGTTGGTCTTGGCCATCGAATAGAGCTCCCTCGGAAACAGCGAGCTAGGGGGAAGCTCCAATTTGCTCTCCCTGGCCCTCGCACCGATCGGCTCGTTGTAGTTGACGGATCCTGTTTCGAGGTCGACGAGCCAGATGCCCTTGTGCTCCTTCAACTTTCTTATGAACCTTTGGGTAAAGAACCTCTTCAAATCGTTGATTGAGTACGGCGGCACTAGCAACTTCCTCTGGAAGCGCGTGACGTTGCTGACCCAAGAGCTAAGCGGCGGGGCTAGCAGTACTATGAAGCCCCCTCCTCTTACCGTTTCGACGAGCCTCCCGATGTCATTAGGCCTAAGCTCCTCTACCACGTCTAGTATCAATATGTCGTAGGTCAAGCCCATTACCGACTCGGTGTCGAGGTACGTTATCGTCCTAAAGTCCAGCTCGCTCCTCAAGGTCTCGCGAAACCTCTTGAGCTGGCGAACCCCTACGCTCCCCTCGTCGAGCGAATCGATGACGTAGAGCATCAAAGGGGCCCTATTTATGCTGTCCACGTACATGTCCACCAGCTGGGCCGCCGCTTCGGCCTTGTCCTCTCCAAGGCCGCATAGGACGACCATCCTCCTCTGAAAGCTCCTGATGCCGTCGGCTATGCTGTAGATAATCTTCTCGGCGAGCTCTCGACTCAGGGGCATGGCCGCTTACCCCTGAATTATCGTCACACTCTTGACGTTAGGCACCTTCAATATCTCCTGTATGACCTCTCCCGGCACGGCCCTCTCGGTTATAACTATCAACTTGGGGTCGGGGTTTAGGTCGGGGTCCTCGGCGTGGATCTGCCTAATGCTTATGCCTGCCTTGGCTAGGGCTTGGGCCACGCCAGCTATTATCCCGACCGCGCTCGGGTCGGCCCTTATCTCCAACACCCCGTAGCCGAAGAGCGCGGCGACGTCTCTCAGCAGGGCCCCCGCGGGCTTTAAGCGCGTGAAGACTTTTCGCAATACCTCGTCGCTCATTATGTACTTTATGGTCTCTCTCACGACCCTTCGATCTACGTCGAGGACCCTAGCTATCTTGGTGTCCGGTATTTCGACGTCCCCGCAGTAGATCTTCCCGTTCTCGCCTATCCTTAGGCCGTTCTCTATGAGGAGTCTGGCCACCTTCAGCTTCGCGGGGGCCTCTTCGAACTTCTCCGCTACGCTCTTCCACATAACTGCTTAGAAGAAAGAGGTCTAGAGCGCTAAAATGCTTTTAGGTCCTCAGGTCGATGTACGTTGTTACTACTTCTTCTGTTGGCCAGCCTTGGCCTCCTCCGCCTTCGGGCTTTTCTTCTCTCCCTGCTCGGCCTTCGCTCGCCTCACTTCGTAGACCTCTACAAACTTCACAGCACTTATCCCGGGTACGTAGCGGGCCACGTCGAGGGCTATGCCCCTCTTGGCGTACTGAAGCCCCTCGTATGTGAAGGCCTCGGGCGGTATCTCTATGGTCAAGATGCCGTCGCTCGATACATCTATTTTAAACTTCTCTTTGTCCACCCTCTTGATCCTGGCGTGCACGAGCTCCCTTACCTTCTCCTTGACGTCTTCTACCTTCTTCACGACCTTGACCTCGCACACTATGGTTCTGCCAGCGAGCGGGTGGTTGTAGTCTAAGACCACCCTCCCTCCCTCGGCCCTCCTTATGATCGCCACTCCGTCGTCGAGCTCGACCCTAGCGCCCACCCGCGGGGTTATCCCGCGCTTCGTCAGGTCTCTAGCGTTGACTATCTTGACCTTGCTCGGGTCCCTCTCTCCGAAGGCCTTGTCCGGCGGCACCTCAATGACCTTGCTCTCGCCTACATCCATCTTGTAGAGCTCTTCCTCTACCCCCTTTAAGATCCACCCCTCTCCCAAGATCACCAAGGCGGGCTCGTAGATCCCATCCTCTCGGTAGACCTTCTCCTTTTTCGCTACCTCCTCTACGGTGAGGTCTATTACCTCGTTCGTGTCCTTGACCTTCATCACGTAGTCGACGAGTACGAAATCACCTTTTTGCAGGGGCATCGGGGCACCCCGCAGTTTTGGGGCAAGAAGGATTAGCAGATACACTTATAAGTTATCCTCCCCCCTGTGTGTTACCGCGATGTGCCTCGCGATACCGGGCAAGGTCGTGGAGGTCAGGGGCGATAGAGCCCTCGTCGACTTCGGAGGCGTGAAGAGAGAGGTCGTGCTAGCTCTGTTGGACGAAGAGGTCAAGCCTGGGAGCTACGTCTTAGTCCACACAGGCTATGCGATCCAGGTGCTAGACCAGAAGGAGGCGGAGGAGACCCTAAAGCTCTGGAGAGAGATGGCGGAAAGCATGGGCGTAGAGCTCTAGCTACAAGTGGAACTCGAACTTCGAGACCTCGAACTTGGAGCCCCTGAGCTCTTTGACCTCCACCACCAAGCTCCTCCCGCTCACTTCCATCGTCGCGAAGCTGGGCGTGAGCGAGGCTCGAG
>JAAOZJ010000052.1 GCA_011605835.1 Thermoproteota archaeon | reverse complement strand
TCTTCACCCCGCCCCTCCTCGAACCCTCTTGGCATCCTTTGCGAACTCGCAGGCCTTTAATACGTCTACACCTTCGACGGATTTAAAGTCTAGCACCCCCTATGGCAAGCCTCACGATCTAGTAATGGCAAACAACTATGAAGTCCACAAGCGCTGGAATTCATGACTAGGGCAAGTCAAAGTAGAACGACGTAGCGGAACGCGAGGCCGAAGAACACTTATCATCGCGCGCTTGCACACGTCCCAAAAATTTATGAAACTCAGGCAGCGTTTAAAAATGGCATAACTTCTCAGCGTTGATGAACTTGGGCCTCGCGAGTAGCAAAAGAAGAGAAACCCGGCCAGCTCTGCATATTCATCTCCTCCGTGTCCTATGCACTCTATTGGGTCTTGAGCGACGTCGTCAGGCATGCGCAAACCGCCCGGCCTCCAACGTCATCACCCCAAGCAGTGCCGACTGCCTTGCAACTAAGGCTTAAGTTTACAGAGTCTGTTGAGAAGCGGCAATCTTTAATAGCCCTTTAAACAACAACTTCTACTGATAGTCAATGTCTACGACGGTAGTGATCGAGCAAGCAGTCACCAAGGCCCTAGGAGAGGCCATCTCGAGGATAGTAAAGAAGGTCTCCGAGGGAAAGAGGCTCAGCGATAGAGAAGTCGTGGTCCTAGTCATGAGCCTAATGATAAGGAGATTCGACGACTTCAGGGAGCACATGGACAAGAGGGTCGACGATTTAAAGGCTTACGTGAATGGAAGGATTGATGACATGAAGGCGTACGTGGACAAGAGAATCGACGATTTAAAAACGTACGTTGATGGGAGGTTCGAGGGCTTCAAGGCATACGTCGACGGGAGGTTCAACGCGATCGACAAGAGGTTTGACGCTGTCGAGAGGAGGGTAGAGAGCTTGGAGAAGAGGATAGACGCTGTTCATAACGAGGTCTCGTCGATAAAGACCGACATAGTCAAGATGATGAAAGAGTTGCTAGAGAGGGTCTACGGAGAGAAGAAAAGCTGAGCTGGATGCAAAGGTTTTCGATCCCTACTCACCGAAAGCACTTCACGTCACGTCGTAAAACGCAACGCGAGAGACCACTTAAAAGCGTCCATTGAAGGCTTCAGGCACACACCTCTTCCATGGAGGAAGCCCTCGCTTCTCCAAGTTATGTAAACTGTAGAGAAGACATCATGCTCACTATCGAGGCCCTATAGAGCGGTACCCTACAGGCCCTTGAATCCTCGATCAGACCCCCAGGCCGCATGCCTCATAGATGAAGGTGTCCTCAACATCTACGTGTATTCGGCCATAAAGCCTCCTCTAGGCCTCAAAGTTCAACCCACACGCGTGGGTCAACACATCAGAAACAGGCAGAAGAGTAGGCATCTCGCAACCGTCTCACTACCTATCCACTAGGCGTCCCACCCCAATTCCGCGACGTTCATACATCACTCTGCCACCGGGTAGCGGAACGGACACCCATTCACAATTAACCAGAGTACATCGTAAACGCCGTAAATGCCTCTGTTAACCCAACGGTATTAACCCTTGAGCGAGCGCGTTAAGCGTTGGCACAGCCAGCATGTAAGAGTTCAAGCGTACGTGACTGGAGAGAAGTATGCAAGGATCAGGAAGCTCGCATCAAACATGAAGCTGAGCGTCGGCAAGCTCCTTGACGCCCGTGTGTGGGTATGAAGTCCTTGCGCAGAGAGTCTACGCAGATGACCTCGTAGCCATGCCCCCTCAGTAGCTCCGATACCTGCTTAAGCCAAGACGTTTTCTCGCAACCCTCTAACCAGAAGACGACGACCGGGAACCTCGTGCCCTTCCCAGCCCACTCGACGACCTGCTGGAAGGCCTCTCCCTATCCATGAACTCGACCTCTACGCCCGCGGCGAAACTAAGCTTGACCCTCCTCATCTAGACGTCCTCAGCACTGCTCGCTAAGCTCACGGAGCTCACGCCCTTATCCCTTCCTCCTCTCCCAAGGAGGACTTGGCGACTTAAGGCTTATCACAACGCGCACGCCTTTCGACCTTTAACTCTCTCATCACGAGATTTTTACCTCTCTGATCAAGCTTTCCCAAGGGGTTGAAGTCGTCATCATGATCGTATTGGCCATCTCACGACTCCTTCAGCGAAGACCATCTTCAACCACATCTTACGTAGAGTGACTAGAGCATTACGACGACGAACGCCATTAGACCCATCAGCACTCGGCTTCCGAGCCTCATTAATGAGCCCACCTCTGCCAGCTCCTTCGCCAACAAACCTATTACCACCACGATACTGGTCGTGGCCAAGACTACTGCCGCCCAAGTGCCACGAGAAGGGCCTTTTCGAGCTTCCTCATCTCACTCTACCTCGATACCTCGGCCTTTCAACTCTCTCCTCACGAGATTCTAGACGATCTTCAGCGCTTCCAAGACGGCCCTCTCTATGCGCGGCAACCTCTTCTTCACGTCCTCGACGTCGAGCTTCGCCTCGTGAAAGCCCCACACGTGCAAGTAGTTCGCAGCGTCCCACGCAGCGTCGAACCACTCCCCCAGACTCTCGGATATCCTCGAGACAGCCTTCTCGAGCTCGGTAACGGTCCACCTGCCCCTCTCGCTAACCCTTTTGAGGACTTCGCCCAAGCCAAAGCGTATCGCCAGAGCCTTGACGGTCTCCTCGGCCGCCTTGTAGAGCTTCTCACTAGCTTGAACGGGGTCCTTATCGACCAGGCCCTTGCCCTCCTCTAAATATCTCAGAGCTAAGCTGGCATGTCGCTCGACGTCTAGCTCCGCGCTCACGCTAGCGCCCAGTTTACTGGCGGACTGAAAAGAGGTAAGCCTTGCGGTTTGTCCGAGCGGGCCTAGGAGCGCGATGCCGACGCGCTTTACGTGAACACCTCGTGGGCAGTCTCGACGTTTGAGCCGATTTACGGACCTTTTCTTAGAGAAGCTATGAGAGGAGCTAAGAGATCGAACGCGTTCTTGGACTTCCTCACGGACAGCGGGGTTAGCGCGGCGAGCACTAGGCAACTCTCGGACGTGATGGGTATAAGCATGGAGAACGCGTACGAAGACGAAGAGCACATGTTTTTAGTCCACGGCCCTCCCGACCACCAGCTCCACCCCTCTCTCCCTCGCAATCCCCTCGATCTCCTTGAGCACGTCCCTCTTGACGTTGAGGGCTACCATCATCTTCCTCGGCTCCCTAGAGTACTTGGCCCTCACGAGCTCAGCCTTCCTCAAAAGCTTCATAATCTCGTCGACGGAGTCTGCGTAAGCGGTAACTTCGCCCACTATCAATGGGTCCTCCAGGAAGATGTTTATCTCCTCGCCATCTACGACCGCCTTCTTGATCTCTGCCCCCTCCGGTATCACGCCGGACCTTCTAAGAAATTCTGTTAGGAAGCTCCTCACGAAGTCCTCGAAGTTTACTCCAGCGAACTTGCTCATGTCGGCGAAGCCCTTCAACATCCCTCCCTCCAAGCCCTTCAAGCCCCTCTCTAGAGAGTCCACGCGCCCCTCGAGCCTCGCTACGCCTCCCTCTAAGGACTCCACGCGCTTCTCCAATCTTTCATAGCCCTCGCGAAGCCTCTTCTGCTCCTCCTGGATCTGCACTATAGCGCTCAACATCTTGTTGAAGTCCTC
>JAAOZJ010000083.1 GCA_011605835.1 Thermoproteota archaeon | reverse complement strand
CCTCCTCGGACTTCGTTGAGGCCTTCGAGGTATTAAAGGTCCTAGGGAATTAATATGAGACGAGATAGGCGAAGGACCCGGTAAAAAGTTGAGAGGAATCGACCTCTTCGGGGCGTCGGATAGGGCGACTTCGTGAGGATTGACGCCCTCAAACAAAGGTCGCTGAGCGAGCCCTGCTCAGTACCTCTTCATAGCATCAAGGACTATCTCTGCCAAGTCCTTGACCTCGATCCTGTCCTCCAAGCCCTCATCCTTCACGGCATCATCGAGCATGCACTTGCAGACGGGGCAAGCGACCGCGAGAACCTCCGCGCCCGTCTCTAAGGCTTCTCTAACCCTCACCCTAGCGGGGCCCTCAGGGCCGTGGAGGAGGTCGAAGACGAAGTTCCCACTCCCGCCACCGCAACAGAGGGCGTCTTCCTTGCTCCTCATCTCCACGAGCCTCAGCCCCGGAATGCTTTGCAAGACTCTTCTGGACTCCGAGTACACCTTGTTGTACCTCCCCAGGAAGCAAGGATCGTGGTAGGTGGCCTTGTACCTGACGCTCGATAGCGCCAGCTTGCCTCTTTGGATGAGCTCGTGTAACAACTGCGTGAAGTGCAGAACCTCAAAGTTCCTCCCCGGGTACTTCTTCATCAAGTTGTAGGCATGAGGGGGCCGTCAGTACCTTCTTGACCCCCAGCTCCTCGAACTTCTTCGTGTTTCGAGAGGCCAGCTCTTGGAAGAGCCCGAGCCCCCCAACATGTAGGCCTCGTTGCCGTCGCACTCCTCCTCGTTGCCCAAAACGCCGAAGGAGACGCTGGCCGCCCCGAGGACCGCTATCACGTTCTTCGCCATCTCCCTCCTCGCGCCCTCCCTATCGAGCCTTAGATACTGACACTTGGTCAAGCAGTCGTACGTGCCGCACCTCTCGCAAAGGCCTCTATCGAACTCTAGC
The DNA here is from genome assembly GCA_011605835.1 of Thermoproteota archaeon. GTDB lineage: Archaea > Thermoproteota > Methanomethylicia > Nezhaarchaeales > WYZ-LMO8 > WYZ-LMO8. Next base: position 6,519 of record JAAOZJ010000083.1, on the reverse strand, counting down.
CCCACTCAATCACCTCCAGACCTCGTAGAGGAAAGTTCAACGTCGAATCGTTTTTACCGCTTTTCGCGAAGGGCTCGACAGGTTGTCGTTTAAAGCGCCATTTTGTCGGCGAAACCTTTGTCGAGATTACTATCGCCGTCACAAAAAGGATGTGAAAGGGCGTCAAAGTCAAAGCGGTAGCTCGCTCTCCATGAGGCCCTTCAAGAGCTCCACGACGTTTTTCAGGTCCTTAACGCTTAGGACCTCTTGGAATGTGTGGACGTACCTCGTCGGTATGGCCACCACGCCGCTGGGGACTCCCTCCCTCGAGAGCTGGATGGCGGTGGCGTCGGTGGTCCCTCCCTCTAAGACCTCGAGCTGGAACGGTATCTTCCTCTCCTCGGCCACCTTCATGATCCATTGCTTCACCTTAGGGTTCGGTATGAGGCCTCCGGATAGGGAGTCCCTCCGCCCGTCGGCGGCGATTATCACTGGGCCGTTACCGACCTTGACAGGTGCCTCGTGAGGCTCCACGTTCGGGTGGTCTCCGGCTATCGTGGTGTCGACGGCTATGCCTACGTAGGGCTTGATCGCGTAGCCAGTGACCGTTGCGCCCTTCAACCCGACTTCCTCTTGGATCGTGAACACGGCGTAGACCTTGCATCGAGGCTTGGCCTCCTTGATCGCTTGGACTAAGGCCGCACAGCCAGCCCTGTCGTCAAATGCCTTCCCGGCCACGAGGCCGTTGGCGAGCTCTGCCAGCTTCCTGTCTATCGTTATGAAGTTGCCGACCTCGATGCCCATCTCCCTGACTTCATCAGAGCTCCTCGCCCCGACGTCTATGAACATCTTGTCGTATGTCAACAGCTGGCGCCTCTCCTCGTCCTTCATCACGTGGACGGCCTTGCTCCCTATGACTCCTCTCACCCTGCCCTTGGCTCCGTGCACTATCACCTGCTGGCCCACGAGTAACTGATCCCATATACCCCCCAGCTTGGCGAACCTTATGAAGCCCTTGTCGTCTATGCTCTTGACTATCAAGGCTATCTCGTCCATGTGGGCCGCTATCATGAGCGACTTCTCTCCGGAACCCTTGTAGGCTATCAGGTTGCCTAGAGAGTCCCTGGCGAAGCCGTCTACGTGGCCCTTGAGCTCGCCGACTATTATGTCCGCCACCTCATCTTCAAAGCCCGGAGGTCCGTGGGCCTCTGAAAGCTTCCTCAAGACCTCAAGCAAGTCACTCATAGAAGGTCACAGCTATACTAGTCGCTAGCCCTCACAAAATGTCTTCTGAACGTTGAGGGACTATAGGAGGACCCTTGGTGATGAGCTCAGAGCGATGGCTCTCTATCATCAATCAATACGAAGGGCGCGGTCATCATCGCTACATAGTCGAGCTCTAGTTTTGCCGCCTTTTAGCACGCGCCTTGCACACTTAAATATAGCTCTGACGAGTGACCTCCCTGAAATGATGAGAAGACGTATTGCTGACGGATGAGGAGTGGTGACGCAGCTGATGACTTACGTCTCTTTCCTGAGCTCTTTAACCTTTGCCATGAATTCCCTGACCTTCTCCACGTATACTGGCGCTGACAGGTCCCCTCCCCTAAAGTAGCTACCGACTATCGCGGCATCGGCCGCCGCCAAGAGGTCCTTCAGGTTTTCAAGGTTGCAACCGCTACCAACTAAAATCGATGCCCTAGGAAGCCTAGCTCTGACGCTTAGCACCTCTTCTAGGGGCGGAGGCGCACCGGTGGTGGGACCGGTCAGGATCACTGCGTCCGCCAACCCCCTCTTCAGGGCCTCTTCTGCCACAACGTCTACGGGCCTCCGAGCCAGAGGGGCCCCGTGCTTCACGTGGACGTCGGCAAAGACCTTGACGTTGTTCGCGTGGTAGGCCTTCCTCGCCATCTGTACCTCGTAGGCGCAGGGCTCTACGATCCCTTGGTCCGTCACCACCGTCTCGACGTACGCGTTTACCCTTATGAACGAGCCCCCAATAGCCTTGGCTATGGCCAGGGCGGCCAGCGCGTCGTTCCTTAGGACGTTCACGCCTATGGGGATTCTCACCTCTTTAGCCACCTCCTTAGCAATGACAGTCATGGAGGCGACGGTTATAGGGCTGACCCTCTTCTTTCGATAGGGGGAGTCCCAGAAGTTCTCGATAAGAACACCGTCGACTCCTCCCTCGTTCAAGGCCTTGGCGTCCCTGAGGGCTCTCTCAGCTATGAACTCTAGCTCCTCACCCTCATAGCGCGGAGAGCCGGGAAGCGGAGGCAGGTGCACGACCCCTATTATGGCCTTCTGCACACCAAAGACCTCCTCCACAACATTCATGACTCGTCCAGCCCCTCCACTTCGCAAATGCTAATTAGGCAGCCAAGTCAAAATACTTTGTTCAGTCCGTTAGCGGGGCCTCGACGTGGCTAGGCCTTCTAGCTTAAAGCTCTGCTTCGTTTCAAGGGACTTCGAACTGTTATCAATAGGGCAGACTCTGAAGAGCTTGCACTCGACGGTTTGCAGGGTCGGCGACGTAGTGCTCAAAGTAAGGAGCCTCGACGTCAAGTCCGCGAAAGAGGTCAAGGAACACTTGAAGGAGGTCGCGAGATCCTTCGACTTCCTGCCGGACTTCTTGGGGGTGGTCGTGGGTGCGGTTGAAATTGACGGGGAGGTCAAACCTGCCGTCGTGAGCTTGCACTCATACGCGGAGCCCATAAACCTGCCGACTTTGAAGGACCTTTGGGAGGTGTTAGTCATAATAGTCCAAGCTCAGGCCAAGGGCTACGCCTTGGACATAAAGCCCTCGAACTTTGGCAGGCTGAGGGGGCGGGTGGTGTACGTGGACGAATACGGCATAGGCAAGCCCCTCCCAAAGGACATCTCTGAGGACCTCGAGGGGATAAAGAGAAAGGTGGAGCAATACTTCAAGCAAGTGTCCGTAGTCTTCTCCGAAAAGGGCTCGAGGAAGGCCGACACGCGAACCCGGACTTAGAGAAGAGGCCCTCGCTAATCAACCCCCTTTTCTGAGGATAACCCTAGGACGTCCGCTATAGCGTTAATGGCCTCCGAGGGGTCGAGCGCCGTTGAGCCGATGATTATGGTGGGTATTCCGAGCCTCCTGCCAGCGTCGAGGTCTGAGGGTCTGTCGCCCATGAATACTATCACGTCTTGGCCCATCTCGGCGCCGAGCTTCTGAAGTGCCATCCTGATTTGCCTCGCCCTGTCAAGCTCTTCGTCTCTGGTGACGTAGACGTCGACGTAGGGCGCCAACCCGCTGACTTCGAGGGCCTTTTTGAGGCTCCCCTCGCTTTGAAGGGTCACGATCGCGACCTTGACGCCGTGATCTTTCAGAAATTTCAACAACTTCCTCGACCCCCTCAGTTCCTTGAGGTCCTTCATCGAGTTGACCTCGTACTCTTCCACGAGCCTGCTGAGCTCTCTGAAAAGGCCCTCGTCTCTAGCTCGGGCGTCCCTCAATGCCTCGAAGATGGAGCCTACCTCGCTCTTCAAGACCCTCGACAGAGCCTCCTTGACCTCGCTCCAGTTCACCGGGACGTGGATCAGCGTCCCGTCTAGGTCAGAGACCAAAACCTTCATGGCGAGCTCTAGTTTATGTTGTGAACCGCGTTTTAAGCGCTACTCTCGACCCGAGCTTAAAAGTACAGCCCGACAAGCCCATGAAGGGGGCTCTGGAGTGCAGAAAATGATAGAATACAAGGCACTCCTCGAGGGAATAGATGTGGTGTACCTTGAAAAGAAGCTCGTCAAGAACACTTCGAGGACTTGCCACAGGTGCGGGCATGTTGCCCAAGTCAAGGGGAGGATCTTCAAGTGCCCAAACTGTGGAATGGAGTACAATAGGGATCTAAATGCATGTATAAACATAGCCCGCAGGGTAACGAGCTCTGCGGGATGGGGGGGGTCGTGAGCCCGAGCCGGCAGATGAGGCTGGAGGCGCGAAGCCCCAGCTGAACGCCGGAAGCCTCGCCTTTTAAGGCGGGTAGCTCACTCTGCTATCCATAGCATAGGTTGTATGGGTGTGCGAGGATGTCGGGACCATCGCTTAGAGATGAGGAGCTTGAGAGGTACGACAGGCAGATGCGCATCCCCGGCTTCGGCATCGAGGGTCAGAGGAAGCTGAAATCGGCTAGGGTCCTAGTGGCTGGCTTGGGAGGCCTCGGCTGTCCGGCCTCGATGTACTTAGCGGCCGCTGGCATCGGAAAGTTGGTGCTCGTAGACCGAGAAAAGGTCGAGCTCAGCAACCTAAACCGCCAGATCCTCTACTGGAGCTCGGACGTCGGCAGGCCTAAGGCAGAGGTCGTCGCTGAAAAGCTAGCACGCTTAAATCCCAACGTCGACGTCGAGGCATTGGCATTGGAGATAAACGAGGACAACGTGAGGGAGCTGGTCAAGAAGGTCGATGTGGTCGTAGACGGCATGGACAACTACAAGGCCCGCTTCCTAATCAACGAGGCCTGCGTGGCCTACGGCAAGCCCTTCGTCCACGCGGCCATCTATGGGCTCGAAGGTCAGCTGTTCACGGTGTTGCCGGGCAAAGGGCCTTGCCTGAGGTGCATAATACCCTCGCAACCACCCGAACAGGACACCGTGCCCGTGCTAGGCGCTACGCCCGGCGTGATGGCGGCTCTCGAGGTCATGGAGGTCGTGAAGCTCGTGGTCGGCTTGGGGCGGCCCTGCGTAGACAAGCTCTTGGTATTTGACGGTCACGAAATGAAGTTCCACGAAATAAGAGTGGAACCATCACCAAAGTGCCCCGTGTGCTCGAGCCTCAGAAGTAGGGAAGTTCCTCCGACGTGAAACTCAGGCAAGCTGTAGCTTGAGCTCCTCTACGAAGCCTCGCTTAGCAATGTACGCGGCCATTGAGCCGTCTATCGAGCTTATGATGAGCCACGCCACGGGCCATCTTTCCATGCACTTCAAGTCAGTGGTTGATGGGCTGGGAGAGCTGGGGTGAGAGTGATAAATTCCAATAACATCGAGCCCCCTCTTCTCCGCATAAGCGTGCGCCTCGTAGACATCCCCTGGGTCCATTTCGAACGAAGTGGCACTTGCAAGGGAGACGTTCCTAGCTTTGTAGAGCTCGCAAACCCTAAAGCACCCGCCCTCCATCCTCCCTAAGAGGAAGCCGCATATTTCATCCCTACTAGCCAAGGCCTCGCGGACCAGCTCCTCTACGAGCTTGTGATTTACCTCCAGCTTGCCACCCATCTGGGCACCGAATCTGGGGCTGTGACAAAAGCCTTACTTCTTAGGACAGGAGTCAGATTTATCTGGCTTTATCACAACTAACTTGTGGCAAGGGCATGTGCGAGTTTAGGGTCTACCTGAGGTCAGACGACAAGGTCGAGGAGGTAGCCGAGGGCGTCGTAAAGGCGGTGGTCGACGGCGGAGTTGTCAGGCTCATCACGTTACTCGGTGAGATCAGAGAAGTCGCCGACGCAATTATAGAGTCGGTCGACGTGCCCAACGAGAGGCTCGTCCTAGTAAAGCGATAGAGCGATAAGGGTGAGCTGGCTGATACCGAAAAACCATCCTAGGTATCACTCTCTCGTCACTAGAGAGAAGTTGATAAAGCACTTCGAATCAGGTGTTGTGGCAAGGGCGGGCCTCATAGCTCATGGTCGGGGAGAGGCCTTCGACTACTTGATAGGAGAGGAGACCACGGAGCCAGCATTGAGGGCGATAAAGGCGGCCGCCTGCGCACTCCTCTTGGCCAATAGGCCCGTCATATCTGTGAACGGCAACGCGGCAGCTCTGGCGGGGGAGTGGATAATCAAGCTGGCCGACGTCGTGAACGCGAAGATAGAGGTGAACTTATTCTATAGGACCAAGGAGAGGGAGAGGGCGATAGAGTCGTTACTGAAAAGCTTGGGCGCTAAAGAGGTCTTGGGGGTCGACGAGAGGTTCCAAACTACGATACCCGAGCTGATGAGCGAGAGGAGGAGGGTCGACTCCCGAGGCATATTAATAGCCGACGCGGTCTTGGTACCCTTAGAAGACGGCGATAGGACAGAGGCCCTCAAGAGGATGGGCAAGACCGTCATAGCCATAGACCTGAACCCGCTATCGAGGACCGCGCGAGCGGCATCGATAACCATTGTCGACAACATAGTCAGAGCGATGCCCAAGCTAGTCGAAGAGGCCTCTAGGCTGAAGCAAATGCCGAGGGACGAGCTACGCTTGATGCTATCGAGCTACGACAACAACGCCGTGCTATCTGAAGCGCTAGAGCACATGGTCAACAGGCTCAAGAAGTTGGCTGGAGAGGTCCTAAGGGCTCAATCTAAGTAGTAAAGTCCTAGAAGGTGGTGGACGAAGAGGGAGGTTTCAACTTGATCCTCTCAATCCAAGCCTCAAGCTCCTTGTACCTCAAATCCTCAACGCCATCAATCAAGTCCGCGCCCTCGCGGGCTACCAATCTGGCCATAGGTCTCTGATATAACCTCGAAGCCCACGAGAGAAGCCTTTTGGCTATCATGAACTTAGCCCGCTTGAGCGGCCAAGCGACTACGTTCCCTT
>JAAOZJ010000136.1 GCA_011605835.1 Thermoproteota archaeon | reverse complement strand
TGAACAGGATATCCAGCGAAAGGAAGGACTTGGAGGCATCCATAGCCGAGCTCGAGAAGCTGATCGCCGCGCCACCCGCGCTTCCAAGGGCTAGTAAAGAGAGCGAGGGTGCTGGAGCGCTCGTGGTGCGCATCAAAGAGTAACATTGCGACAGAGCTCGACGATGGGGTGGAAGCGAGGTGCACCGCTTATGGCGAGGGCTAAGGAAGCAGACCCTCAAGGAGAGGATATATGAGGCCCTCAAGGTGCTAAATGCTCAGCATCGCAGGCTTCAGCAATTGATAGCCAGGCTTCAGGAGAGAGACAAAGAGCTATTTAACGCATGCACCATGGCGAAGAGCTGGAACGATGAGCTCCACGCAATCCTCTATGCCAACGAGCTCGCGGAGCTTCGAAAGCTGATAAAGACCATAATGGCCAGCAGCTTGGCTATAGAGCAAGTCATACTGAGGCTCGAGACCATCGAGCAACTCGGAGACGCGATGGTTCACCTAGGCCCTGTCATGAAGATAATTCAAGGCCTAAAGGGACAGCTTACCAACATAATACCAGAAGTTGCCACGGAGCTCGAGAACGTCAACAAGATATTAGGGAGCATAACCGTGGAGCTGGGAGAGCCCAAGGTCGCCGAGGTTGTAGCCAGCGAAGAGGCATTGAAGGTGTTGCAAGAGGCCGAAGTAGTGGCCGAGCAGAGGCTGAGGGAGAAGTTGCCAGAACTCCCAGCCGTGGTCCCCGAGAAGATACCCGTCGCGGTTTCGACTGCCGCCTCCACCACGCCCATCGGGGCAGAGAGCATCGAGGAGAAGATCTTGGAGTACATCAGAAGACAAGGTGGGGAGCTCGTCATAAGCAAGTGCGCAGCCGAGCTCAAAATCTCGCCCGATGACATCAGGAGGACGCTCGAGAGGCTGGCGTCCGAGGGGAGAATAAAGCTCACTTAACCCGTTAAGATTCTCCTCCTTTTTACCTTTGGTTTTAAAGTCGAGTTGGGCAGGGGGATTTAGCAGTGGCCAGCGAGCTTGAGGGCATTGCTTCGAAGTACGCTCAAGAGGCATTAAAGAACGAGAGGGAGGGGCTGAGGGACAAGGCCATCGAGGGCTACTCCAAGGCTATCGAAGCTCTCCTCAAGCTTGTCAAACTTTACCCCGATTACCCTTTAAACAAGGTCTACATGGAGAAGGCCTTGATGTACCAGCAGAGGATCAGGATGCTCCAAATGGGCCTATCGTTTGAGGGCGTGTTCACTTCAGGCAGCGGTGCCAAAACCGAGGCCCTCGAGGTCTCTAGCGTCTCGCAGGAAGAGAGGCCCAACGTGTCCTGGGACGACGTCGTCGGCTTAGAGGACGTAAAAGAGGAGCTTAGGAAGGCGATAATCCTCCCGACCAAGGTCGATCCAGAGAAGTTGCCTCTAGGATGGCCGACCGGAATCCTGCTCTTCGGCCCTCCCGGTTGCGGTAAGACGCTAGTCGTCGCGGCTGTGGCTGCGGAGGTCAATGCCCACCTCTTCTACGTCGACCCCGCGCTCGTTATGTCTAAGTGGCTCGGCGAGAGCGAGAAGAACGTGGCGAAGGTATTTGAAGAGGCTCGGCGGAGGGCCTCGAGAAGTAGGCCAGCCATCATATTCATAGACGAGGTGGAGGCCCTCACGGGGATATTTAGCAACGAGGTCGGCGGCGAGGCGAGGATGAGGAGTCAACTGCTGAACGAGATGGACGGCCTGCACTCGAAGGGCAAGAGGCTCTACGTGTACGTGGTTGGCGCGACCAACAAGCCCTGGTTGCTGGACCAAGCTTTCCTGAGGAGGTTTCAGAAGAGGATATACGTCCCGCCGCCAGACTTCAGGACCCGCATAGAGCTCTTCAAGCACTACACGAAAGGCCTGAAGTTGACCAGCGACGTGGACTTCAATGTGCTGGCGCAACGAACAGAGGGCTACACGGCTCACGACATTGAGGAAGTGTGCAGAGAGGTACAGTTCAGGCTGATAGACGACTTCGACTTAAAGAGGGGGGAGCTAAGAGAGGCGTGCATGAATGATTTCTTGGATGTTCTAAGCAAGAGGAGGCCCTCCGTCAGCAAGGAGCTCATTAAGAAGTACATGGAGTGGAATGAGAAATACGGGGCCGCTTAAAAGCCCATCCTTCTCTTTTGCCTTTTCTAATCCTCATCAAAACATCTTTATAGCGCGACACTCGACACTAGCGTGTGCTAGGTTGAGGTTAGCCCCATGAGCGGCGAGCGCGAGTACACGGAAGAGGTCTGGGTAGAGGGTCACTTGATAGACTCTATGATACTCACGAGGATACTTGACAGGATAATGGAGCTCGAAGGGGACTTCGAGATCGTAGAGTTCAGGGTCGGCAAGAAGAAGCACGACTACAGCAGAGCTAAGCTCGTAGTCAAGGGGAGGAACAGAGAGCATCTCGACGAGATCTTGAAGGAGCTCTACAGGCTGGGGGCCGTTCCTGTCGAGGCCAAGGAGGTGGAGTTAAGGCCTGCACCTATGGACGGTGTCGCGCCCGACGACTTTTACTCAACGACCAACTACCCCACTGAGATATTCTATCAAGGGTCTTGGATACCCGTCGAGGACATAATGATGGATAAGGTCATAGTCGTGGACCCTCAATCCAAGAGGGCAAGGTGCGTTCCCCTACGAGAGCTTAGGAAGGGAGACTTAGTGGTCGTCGGCGAGAGAGGGATTAGGGTCAGGCCCCCAGAGAGGCCTCGCGAGAGCTTGAAGGTCTTCGAGTTCATGAGTAGCAAGGTCTCGCCCGAAAAGCCTTCGACGTCGATAGTCAAGCACATAGCCAAGGAGATGCACGACGTGAAGCGCAGAGGTGGTAAGATCGCCGTTGTGGCTGGGCCAGCTGTCGTTCACACGGGTGGGGCCCCTGCTCTGGCCAAGATCATTAGGCTCGGCTACGTCGACGTGTTGTTGGCCGGAAACGCCCTCGCAGTCCACGACGTCGAGTACGCGCTCTTCGGGACGAGCCTTGGGGTTAAGGTCGACGAGGGAGTGGCCGCCCCTAAGGGCCACAGGAACCACTTGGCGGCCATAAACGAGATATTGAAGGTTGGGTCGCTAAGAGCAGCGGTGGAGAAGGGGATCCTGAACAAGGGAATCATGTACGAGTGCATAGTAAAGGGGGTCCCATACGTCCTCGCGGGCTCAATAAGGGACGACGGTCCCCTCCCGGATGTGATAACTGACGTGGTGGAGGCTCAGAGGGCCTATAGGGAGCACCTCAAGGGCGTCGACATGGTCTTGATGCTTGCTTCGACGTTGCACTCGATAGCGGTCGGGAACATGTTGCCGGCGACAGTCAAGGTCGTCTGCGTCGACGTCAACCCAGCCACCATAATTAAATTGCTAGATAGGGGGACCGCTCACGCTGTAGGTGTTGTCTCCGATGTCGGCGTCTTCTTAAAGATGCTCGCCGACGAGCTTTGGGGCTTAAGCGCTACCTAGCTCCGAGGCTCGCTACCGCCTTCACTACGTCGCTCTTGGTTATTATCCCGCGCAACTTCCCCTCTTCGTCGACAACGGGCAACCCGCTTATCCCCTTCTTGAGCATGAGCCTGGGGGCTACGCATAGGTCGTCGTCTTCTCGTATCGTTACCGGGTTCTTGGTCATAACCTCCTCAACAGTTAATATCAGCGATGAAGGGATCGTCTCGAAGGTCGGGTGCTTTACCGGTCTTAGAGACGACGTGTAGAAGGTAAGGTCTGTGAGGGTCACTACGCCTATGGGCCTACCGCCATCGTCCAGAACCAAGACCCTGCTTATGTCATGCTTGACCATCAAGTTCATAGCTCTAAAGAGCGAGTGCTTAGGCTTGACGTAAATGACGTTCTTGGTCATGAAGTCCCTCACCTTGAAAACACCCTCGCAACGCTCAGCGTAGTGACGACATATATCTGTCTTCGTCACTATGCCTGCAAGGCGCTCCTCGTTCACTAGCAACAGCGAGCTTATGTCATTGTCCAACATTATGTTAGCAGCAGTCCTGACGTCCACGTCTGGCTTCACTAGGACGAGGTTCGCGCTCATAACCTCTGAAACCGGTATCTCGAGCAAGCTCCTGTCCGTGTTGTCTATTGCCAAGAACTTGACGATGTCCTTCTTCGTGACCAAGCCCACTGGCCTATCTTCCTCCGCTACGACCACTCTGCTGATGTTGTTCCTTATCATGAGGTCTCTCACGGCAGCAAGGCTCTCATAAGGTGGCGCCGTTATGACTTTCTTCGTCGCTATGTCGTATACCGGCGTAGAGGACAAAGAGCCTCCCTCTCCAGAGTTCATCTTTCGAGAGATTTATGTCTTTAGGGGCTCGACTCGCTCGAGCTTAAGCCGAAGAGCTACCTCACGGCGATAGACGTTGACATCGTAGTGACCGCACTACCGATCTTGGCAGGCACCCTACGTCCACTCAATCTAGGGCGTAGCCACGTTGACCTTCAACTGCTCAACGCCTTTTTTTGACATTATCTTTAGGGCTAGTCTCTTTATCTCCTCGGCTGGCCCCTCGACCGCGATTATCCTGTGGCACAGCTTCTCCGTGACGTGAATGTGAAGGGTAGCAGTTATTATAGCCCTGAATTCGTGCTCGACATCGGTCAAGTACTCTTCTAGGCCCTTGACCTCGTGGTCATAAAGGAAGGATAGAGAGCCCACGACCCTTTCGCTTCCACCGGTGGTCCATTTGATGTCGGCCAAAAAGGACTTTATGGCGTCAAGTATGGCCTTCGACCTATTCTTGTAGCCCAACTTACTCGTCACTTCGTCGAACTCCCTCGCCACATCGGGCGGCAAGGACACTCCAAACCTCACGACGCCGGGCATGGGGAAAACTCCCTCGCGCTATTTTAGGTAATTCGCACAGGTTAAACGTTTTAGCCCCGCCGGAGACGGATCTTAACGACCTTGCTCTAAGAAAGCTTGCTGACGAGATTTGTGAAGCAGTCGAGCTGGGCCCAACACGCGTTGCCGACGCGCGTAAACGGTTAGCGATCTGTCCTGCTTTACGATTGAATTGACGAATGCCGCTTTATTCCGTGATTCTAACTCTGAGGGGCTTGCCCGACTTATCGTAGGCTGACGTGGAGGAGAGGTTGTAGGGGTAAGCTAGGATCACCATCACGAGCCCGAAGACGTTGTGCAAGTCTTGGATCGACGGCTTTAACGAGCCGGACGGATGGGAGTGTAGGGTACCGATTATCGAGGGGTCCAGTGGCAAGTTGTGGGGCAGGAAGCCCGAAAAGCCTAGTCCGAAAGTCGTGCCCAGCGGGAGGACGAGCTCGTCAACGTAGGCGCTAGCGTTACTCACCCTGCCGCGCAAGAGGAGGATTATTTCGCGCGGGTGGTTTTCCTTGGCCATGCAGAAGAGGCCCTCGAGCATCTCCTTATGGAACACTACCTCTCTAAGCTCTGGGCTAGGCCTGGCTTTGAAGCGCAAAAGGTTGACCTCTGACCTCCAGCCGAGCTCTACAGATATAAGCTTTGTAGCGCTTAGACTAAGAGGGGGCTTAGAGGTTGAGCAGGTCTGCGAAGCCGATAATACCTGACTCGCCGGACTTCCAAGCATTCCTCAAGTACGCCAAGAACTACTACTTCACGATAGCCAAGCTGGCATGGGACGTGGCCTCCAAGCTCATCGACGAATGCGGAATTCCAAGGGACAGGGTCGTCTACGTGTGGGGGAAGATATTTGAGACCTTCAGCTCGCCCTTGCGGTACCTGTACAACGAGTGGGACCTCCTGCCCTCCGACTACAAGGACAAGTTCATGAGCGATGAGGTCAAGAAGGAGATAGAGAAGGCCGCCAAGGAGTTAGTCTCCAAGCACATCAACTTCTTCGGAGCCAACGATCAAGACCTTCGCCGAGAGGGATCCTCTTAACGGTCCTCCAAGACTTTCTAACGCACGGCGGCAAAGCCCCTCGCGAAGCTTCGCTCATAAGCCACTCCAGCGTCTCCGGGTCAGACGGGTAGCCACTACCCCTGACGCCGTAAATGGCCCTGAGCTTGGCGATCTCGTTGTCCCTCACCACCTTGGCGACTATGGAGGCGGCCATGCATTCGACGTACTTGTCATCGGCGTCCTCCACCACTAACACTTCAACGCTAGGCCGTAGGAGGCTTCTCAAGAGCCTTTGAAGCCTCCTAGGAGGGTTGACGTAGTCGGCGACGACCCTTCTGATAGGGTGCCGCCTAGTGAGTGGGGCGGTGAGAGAGAGCATTGCCTCCGTCGTCAGGCGACTGATGTTGTGAGAGTTTATGACCTGTGGCTGTATGGCCCTCACCGCCACGTACGTCGAGTACAGCAGTATGCTCGGAAACATCTCGAGCCTTCGACTTGGCGCGAGCTTCTTGCTGTCCCTAACGCCCAGCTCCGCTAGGGCTCTCAGGCTAGCCTCGTCAGCGGCCACAAGCGATACCACTAGCGGCCCCACACAACTACCCCGACCAGCTTCGTCGAGGCCCACGTACAGCTCACGGGCCTTCTCGAGCAACCTCGAATCCACCTACCTTGAGCAACCCCTCTAAGACCTCCAAGCCCTCTCTGGCGTAGACGGTGGTTTCCTTACCCCTCACCCAGATTATTGACGAGAGCCTGAGGGCATCTAACGCCTTCCAAGGCGGCACATTTAAGCTATACGTGAGGGCCACCTTCAAGGCGTCGGGGCTGAAGCTCCTGACGTGGGCCAGCGGCAGTATGGCGGGCATGAATATTATTGCCACCGCCAAGCCTTCGCGGTAGCCGTAGAGTATCGGCAATTTCATGTAAGCGTCGTAGACTACTCTGTACTCGTAGTTGAGGGACTTGAGGGACTGGCTCAGGGCCTTCAGAGGCGCCGCGGAGGCGTTCTCTACGATCTCCCTCCAAGCCTTGTCGATCTCGTCCGCGAATAATGGGCAGGCCTTCCCGGCCTTCATAAACCCCTTGATGTTCCATTTGTAGAGCACCGACCTTAGTGGGAGGCCCAACGCCATCTGCACTAGCTCGTCTATCAGCTGGTCGACCCCGTAGACCGCGGCGCAGGCCTTGAAGGGGTCTTCGGCTAAGGCCCCCTCGAGGAAGGCCTTGACGTTCACCTGAACGGGAAACTGGGCTTGGGCGAGCCTCTCGATCAAGGGCTTGAGGTAGCTCGGCACGTAGACCTTGGGCATGTATCTCGAGGTAGCGGGCCTGTGGGCTCTGTTTATGAGGCCTGTCCTCCACAGGACCTCCACGGCCTCGGAGCCTCGAACTCCCAAGCATGCTTCAAGGATCGTCGAGAGCTCGTCCTCGTCCGTCGTCCTCAGGCCTTGAAGCCACGTCTTGCTGAAGGCCACGACCACGGCGAGCTCACGGGGGTCGAGTGCTTGAACCCTCCTCTCGACCTCCTTAAGCAGGAGCTCGCCGTACCTCTCCTCGATCGCCTTTATCACCCGGCGCTTTAGGTCGCCCACGAGTATG
>JAAOZJ010000032.1 GCA_011605835.1 Thermoproteota archaeon | reverse complement strand
GTGCCCGTCGAGGAGTTGATGATCGAGGCCCTCTCAAAATACCTGAACATCTCTCTAGACCCCGACGAGAAAGCAGAGCTTCACCTCAAGCTATCGGAAAAGTTCCTGCGAGAGGCCTATGACCTCCTAGCCAAGGGCGACCACGTACAGGCCTCTGAGAAGAGCTGGGGCGCGGCCGCGCAGGTTGTCAAAGCGCTAGCCGCCAAGGAGAGTAAGGACCTCAAGAGCCATGGCGACCTCTGGAGGTACGTGAACGACCTCGTTAAGAAGCTTGGGGATCCAGAGCTGAGGCACTTGTGGTACTCGGCAAACTGTTTACACCAGAACTTCTACGAAAGCTGGATGCCCTCGGAAAGCGTCGAAGCGGCCTTGGATGACGTCAAGGAGTTCGTAGAGAGGGTAAGGAAGCTCATCTAAACATCTCTTAAGCATAACTCCATTCTTAGCGAGGTTGACTCCTCAACAGCTCCTCCACCTCCCTTCGCGTAGCTCTCGACAGCCATCTCAGGCTCCAGATGAAATGTCAATACTCAGAATAACTGTAAGCACGTGATCTGTTGCCTCCTCTCCGCGGAATTCATTGGCCCGTTCACTGTTTGTTCACGGCTCGTGAGTCCCACGATAAAGACATGGCGACTATGAGTGCGATGGTGGTCATCCCGAGCAAGGGGGTAGAGGTGAAGGCCTTCGAAAGGTGGATGAAGGATTCGGGGTTAGGTGGGACCTCGACGCTATGAAGGTCTAAACAGAGCCCGAGAACCCTGAGGCATTTCTCGCAAGTACTTTTAAGTACCTGCAAAAAATTGCCTTGAGGAAACCTCCAGCTCAAACGGCCATTCCGATTAGAAAACCCGTACTTAGTGATGTTGTTCGCATTATTGTAAACGCCGCTAAGTGAGCTGTTGAGCCTCTCGAGGAAAGACTTAAATAATCAGTATACAAATTTTTTTCTTAAGGCCAGAAAAGTGGAGGGAGAAGATGTACAGCTTCTCGAAGGCGGTCCTCATCATCTGGATAGTCATCTTCGCCGTTGCACTGATAATAGCGCCCTTCGGCCCTCTGGAGACATGGTATTGGCTGTGCATAATGTGGCCATTCGCGATGCTCAGCGGCTTCCTATACTTATGGTGGTTTAACAAATGGATCAAGGCGGAGCGAGATAAGTACTATGGCAAAAAGGAGGAGGGTAAGTGATGGAATATACGTTTGAAGAGCTCGTGGCAATTGTTGCCCTCATCGTATACATAGCGGTCATCTGGGGCATAGCGATTTGGGCTAGGAGGTTCATAAAGGGCATGGCTGAGTTCTACATAGGGACGAGGAGGGTTCCAGTGGCTATGATAGCGCTCTACGGCGCGGCGGCTATGGCGAGTGGCTGGACTTTCGTTGGCCAACCAGGTTCGACGTTCCAAGTAGGCCCCGTAGTGTGCGTCATAGCCATTGCCGCGGGCATGAGCTTCCCGATAGCCGCGTGGCTCTACGGATGGAAGATGAGGTACTACTCCGAGAAGTACGGACTTATAACAATGCCCGACCTCATAGAGGCCTGCTATGGCGGTAAGTTGCCTAGGATAATTGCTGCCATAGGAATAATCTTGGGGTCCACCTTCTACTTAACGGCTCAGTACAAGGCCATGGGGACACTGCTCGGGCCTTTGCTTCACGTGCCGTATCACTGGGCCGTGGTCATCGGGATAATCATATACGGCATCTACGTCTTCTTGGGAGGGTTCATGGCAGCGGTGTACGCAAACGTAATCCAGATAGCCGTGATGTTGATCGCCTCGTTCGTCATATTCTTCGCTGGCCTCGCATTCGTTGGCGGCCCCTCTAACCTGTTCAGCGTTATAGCTCAGTGGGAGGCCACACAGCCAGCTCGAGTGTTCTCACTCGACATGAGTGCGTGCCTCCTCGGAGCTGGCATTGGAATGTACATATCCTACATATTCACGTTCGCACTCGGCGGCGCCGGACAGCCCCACGTCGTGACAAAGATGTACGCCCTTGCCAAGCCCGAGCAATTGAAGTGGTATGCCGTTTTTAGCGCTCTGGCCTTCACTTGGGTCTGCACTACGTTGAGCTTTGCTGGACTATTCACTAGATATGCGTGGGCCCAAGGCCTCATAAGCCCAGAGTGGGTGAACATGCTTAAAGCGGACGTCGACTACGCCATCATTTGGTTTACCCTACACAACTTACCGCCAGTGCTCGTAGGGATATTCTACGCTGCCGTCTTGGCCGCTGTCTTCACGACGTCGGACGGCTTCCTGATGATGTCTAGCGCTGGCTTCGCAAGGGACATAGTGCACAAGTGCATTAAGCCGGACCTCACGCCCAAGCAAGAGGTCCTCCTCGCCAGGATCTTCACCCTAGTCATAATAATAGTGGCGATAGCCTTAGTCTGGGTGCCTCCAGCCATAATCTTAGTCCTAGGCATATGGGGCTGGGGTACGTTAGCAGCGGTCACGCTACCTGCCGTTGCCATCGGCGTCAACTGGAAGCGCGTGACTAAATGGCCCGGAGCTCTCGGAATACTCGCTGGTCTAGTGGTCGCCGCTGGCATGGGGCTACTAACTTTGGACCCGAAGGTCGTTCCATTCGCCCTCGGAACCCTCAAGTACTACCAGACGTTCTTCCTACACCCGTGCATATGGGGTCTGCTCGCGGCCACAGTGGTGATAGTCGTAGGCTCGCTCTTGACCAAGCCCACTCCGCAGAACCAGGGAGTCATTTGGACTGAGGCAAAGGGCATAGCGCCTCCGCCTCCAGCCGCCTCCGTCGAAGCCGAGAAGAAGACGCTCTACGAGATCGCCGAGACCTTCCCGACGTTCAAGCTACTTCGACACTTATTCGTCACTCCGAGCCGCTCAAAAGAGTAACTAGCGCAAGCTCAGCATAGTCTAACTAGTCTCAATTCCTCTTTTTTACATGGTACTTAAACGGAGCTGAGAAAGTTATCTACAGAGAGGATCGCATAGCAACAATGGGCTACTTCGAGTTAGCTTATCCCTCGCCATGTAAACTAAAAGTGGTATACGACCGTGAAAGGCCTTAGGGAAGAAGTTTCAAAGGTTTAGAGGGCAGAAAAGTATCGAGGCGCTAGTATTACACAACAACCAATAGCTTTATAGCTATAGCTTTTAGATTTAAGCAATCAACTTGTTAAGTCGAAAAGGGCCGCCAAGTAGCTCAGTCTTTAAACCTTGAAGTGAGAGTCAATTCTAGACCCATCAATAGCTTCTCTAACCCTCCTCCCTCCACATAGCTCTTGAGCTCCTCCAAGCTCCTTAGCACGACGTCTGAGTGCAATGTTATCCATGGGCTCGGGTCTTTGAACTCTATCACGGACACGACCTTCTTGCCCTTCAGCTTAGCGTAGAAGAGCTCCATGCAGGTCCCGGCGGAGAGCCTGGGCAAGTAGGCGATCAAGACGTCGCACCTCTCCACGTCCCTCAGGTCCCTTTCTATGAAGTCCCTGGGAGGGACGTTTTTCCACCACTCCCCTCCAGAGGCCCTGTAGATCACCTTCTCCCTCTCCCAGGGGTCCACCACCTCGTAGCCCTTGGCCTCTAGGACCCTCCTTATCACGGCCCTGTACTCCTGCCTGTCCTCCATGCCCTGTATGGGCCCCGCGATGAACACCCTCACCATCACGTCCACCTCATTTCCAATCCCTTTCCCTGATCCAATCCCGGGAGGAAGTTTGCGAGAGGAAGC
>JAAOZJ010000080.1 GCA_011605835.1 Thermoproteota archaeon | reverse complement strand
GACATCTTCCATGTTGAAATATGTCGTTCTCGGTCATCAGAGCATATTTATTATGTGTCAATAAACTTGCCTTACGCATTGAAGTACCTATCTAACATGTTGATCGAGAGCATGAGCGAAAGAATCTTGGACGAGATGATAGAGAAGGACTCTCTATGGGATAAGGTACATTTCCTAAGGAGCATCTTCGAAGATATGGTGAAGAGAAAGAACCTAACTCATGGAGATGATAATCTTGCCAAGAAGCTCGCGCTCTTCTCGACGTATAGAGCTCTGGGCGTACATAAGTTGATGCCCTTCCTATTGGATAAGCACGTCGACGAAATCTATCTCGACAGACCTGAGACAAAGGTGTACGTAGATCACGAAGAATTTGGAAGGTGTGTGAGTAACATAACTTTACGCAACAAGGACGTACAGCGCTTCGTAAACCACGTACTGCTTGAAAGCAAGTTGCCGTTGAATTACTTAAATCCTTCATTGAAGTGGAACATGAGGA
The DNA here is from genome assembly GCA_011605835.1 of Thermoproteota archaeon. GTDB lineage: Archaea > Thermoproteota > Methanomethylicia > Nezhaarchaeales > WYZ-LMO8 > WYZ-LMO8. Next base: position 12,687 of record JAAOZJ010000080.1, on the reverse strand, counting down.
TGGGCGATTTTATCGTTAGGGCGTCAGTAGACATACCTCCTCTTTCTCACGAAGGCCCCTCACTTGATCTTCGAAAGGTGAAACATAGAATTTACACGATAGTAGACCTCTTCCTCAACAACGTGCTCTCACAAGAGGAGGCTGCTTTCTTGGTCTTGCACGTCATAAACAGGAGAAATATCATAATATGCGGTGAACCCGGAACTGGGAAGACTACGCTAATGAATGCCCTTGACTTGTGCACCCCCAAGAGTTGGCGCAAAATTTACATCGAGGACGTAATCGAGAGCTTGGACCAGAGAGATCAGGGTCGCCATCAACTTAGGCTTTATGTTGAGCCTTTTGAAGTGGGGAGAAGGACTCGGAAAAAATCCGTGGAGATAATTAAGCTCTTGCATAGGACTCCAGACTGGATCTGCTTAGGAGAGCTACAGTCGAAGGAACACTTTAAAGCTCTATTCCACGCCATAGCGGCAGGCCTTCGAGGAATACACACATGTCACGCCTCGTCGGTCTCTGGCTTAATAAGGCGCTTGATACTGCATTGTGGGGTCTCTAGGGAAGATCTGAGCGGAATAGACCTAGTAGTTCACATGGTTAAGTGCTATCAAGGTCCTAGAGTTCTAAGGCGAATTGCTGAAGTGTGGGCCGTTGGCGTATCGAAGCCAGCTTCAACAGATCCATTGGACGTCCCTCTAAGCTTGATATTTAAGTGGGACCCTGAAAGAGACTTACACAACGTCGTCTTCAATGACATTTTTAGGTCGCCCTCGATACTCAAACTACTGGAGTTGGGGAACAGCTACGCCGCGCTGAAGAGGGAATACGAAGAGCTAAAGATGGTGCTCAACTCGTTAGCGCAAAACCCCCCGCAAGACGTTGAGTGCTTCACTAGGACGTTCGACGACTTCCTCCAAAGGCTGACAAAGGAGGGCGCATATGTCATCTGAGTTCGCAGTCATACTATCGTCAGCCTTAATAGCGATGTTCAGCGTGCTTTTTGTCCGTCAACTAAGAGAGTTAGAGAAACGTAGCTTTGTAACAGAGCCTAATCCTTTGTTGTTTAAGCTAATACCGATGATGCATCACACATATCGCAACAGGGTATCGTCATTTATAGCCTTAACGAGGCTTGATAACGCATGTCGAGTACTGCCTCAGCAACTAAGATTGCTAGCTCGAAAGCTGTCCCTAGGGCGCGACGTGGAACCTGCTACCTTCAACCTTCTATTTCTCAACGTAGGTCTTTCCGACCCTCTCGTTCAAGATGAATGGAAAGCCAACGACCTTCTGTTTAGAGAGGCCATGAAGGACTTGCGAAAAAAGTTATTTACGACCAACGTTAGAAACATAATCACGTTAGCGCTCACAGGCATAATTATAGCCCCCGTAATAGTGACGATTTCGGCTCTCTTCCATCAGAAGGAAGCCATTGAATTGTTGCCTATCGTGACATCGTTATTCTATGGCATTGCTCTGCAAGTGATAATAGTTGTCTTGAAGCGCTATGCCTTGATCCTCGTCTAGGTGATTGTCGTGACCTTCATTAATAAAGCCCTCCCCTTGGTATTAATATTTACTTCGAACTTCTTCCTCTTTCTCCTCTCGACGACTTCGAACTTCTTCCTCTCTCTTTTCTGCTCTCTCGCAGTAGCCTTCTTCGTTTACATGGTCATGAAGAGTTGCATTGAGGTCATAGCAGAGCTAAACAACCGATTTGTCGATTACGAGGTTCTTCACTTATTTGCTACCAAGTCTTTTAAGTCCTTGGCCAGTCGAAGGAACTTGCTCTCTTTACTGGAAGAGGTTTACAAAGTGCCCAATGCGCGGTCTGAGGCCCAGCTCAAGATGAAGAGAATTGTAAGGGGCATGCTTTGTAAGAAGATTCTAAAAGCCGAGGAGAGAAACCTCTCAAGCGCGACAAAGCTTTCATCGCCCCTGACGAAGCTGGCTTTCACATTGCTCGAAAAACTCGACTTCATAGATGAAGTCTCTCTCAGGGCCTTAGTGACTTCATTACGCGATTTGAGCTTTTCACTACATCTTAACGCTAAAAAGCTAAGAGAGCTGATCGCCGTCGAGAAGTTGAAGTACAAAGTTTTGCAAATAGCCTCGTCGATGACTTTGGGTTTCGTTATAAAGACTTTCTTTGCATTTGCGAGATTCTCGTCCACGAACCTCGTTTCCAATGCCCTGATATTCGCCTCATTTGCTTTATTATCTATAACGATTTTCACGGTCTTCACTTGCATAATTCAACTACGTTACCCTTCGCTCAAGGACTTGGCTCTCTGCTTCGCGATCTTCATTATCGTCATCCTCATGCCTCCTTATGAATGGGCTTAAGAGGCCTTCGCCTCAGAAGAGGTCGTGAGGGACGTGCGCAAAAATAGCAGGAGAGGCGTCAGGGGCTCGTTGCTCTTAGAAGAGGGCATGCTCATAGGAATTTCTGTGGTCTTACTTTCGATAATTTTATCTATGGTTGTGGGGCTCTTGGGAGGAGTAAATGCGACGCTGAGTAGTGCGGGCAAGGCTACGGGGGACTTCTTATCTACAGTCGCTCAAAAGTTTGAAGAGATCTTCAGGCAGATCACGAGCTTTTTCCATCTTCAATAGCAGGTCAAGCTTTCCATCTCTCTCAAGTTTTGCAAGCCAATCTATTCTCCTCCTTCTCCTCTCACCCCGGAGTATGCTTAGAACATCTTCGACGACCTCATCTACCGAACGACACGTGCAATCGACTTGCCATACCTTCTTCCTGCCGTAGAACTGCAAAGCGTCAGAAAGGCATACACCCAACAGCTCTGCTTGCGCGTTCTCTAAGCATTTCTCCGGTGACCACCCTTTCTCGACCCCCCTCTTTAAGATGAGGAGGGGATGCGCTCTTAAGACAAGCACCTTGTCCACGAGTTTTCTTGGAAATATCTCAACGACGTGACTGTCCAAGATGACATCGCAGCGTTCTGCTAAGTATGTCGCAAAAAACCTTCTGGCCCTCTTGATGTCCACGATAAAACTATCCCTTACTTCGTCCAGCCCTCTATACAACTTCTCTTCTATTATTACCTTCACGACCTCTACGTGATGATGTTTCAGGAGCTCGGCCAGCCTCTTCGCTATGGTAGTCTTGCCGGTGGAAGGGGTTCCAGTTATCAGTATTCTCAAACTTTTTCACGACCATAAAAAAGTGGGGATAGTCAACGTTTTAGTCTTTCTCCTTCTCTTCGCCTTCTTCCTTCTCTTTGGTCCCTGTTCCTCCCTTCTCCTTCGCTGCCTCGCTTCTGGCGGCCGCTATTACGTCGTCGATGCGCAGTATCATGGCAGCTGCCTCCGTGGCGGCCTTCAGAGCTGTCGCCTTAACCGCTAGGGGTTCTATGACGCCCATCTTGAGCATGTCAGCTGGCTTCCCTGTATAGACGTCCACGCCCACGTAATAGTTACCCTCTTTTTCATGCTCTGCGCGTAGGGCCATCATCACATCTATCGGATCATGTCCTCCGTTCTCTGCCAGCGTTCTCGGTATCGCCTCTAGAGCGCTGGCAAAAGCTTCTATCGCCAGCTGCTCCTTCCCACCCACCTTAGCTGCGTACTCGCGCAGCCTCTTAGCTAGCTCAACCTCGATGGCTCCGCCGCCGGGTATGTAGCGTCCCCACTCGATTGCCCTAGCGACCGTGCTTAGTGCATCCTTCAGTGCTCTCTCGGCTTCATCCACGAACTTCTCTAGCCCTCCCCTTATCAATATGGCCACGGACCTCGGGTTCTTACAGTTTTCAACAAATATCAGCTTCTCGTCAGCTATCTTCCTCTCCTCGACGAGCTCGGCGTATCCTAGGTCGTTGGGCGTTAGGTCCTCTACGTTGGTAGCTATCCTAGCACCAGTAGCTCGAGCCAGCTTCTCCATGTCTGACTTCTTCACCCTTCGAGCCGCTAGGATTCCAGCCTTAGCCAAGTAGTGCTGGGCGACGTCGTCTATGCCCTTTTGGCAGAACACGACATTCGCGCCAACGCTTTTGATCTTCTCCACCATCCCCTTCAGTATCTTCTCCTCTTCCTCTATGAAGGCCTTCATCTGAGCAGGGTCGCTTATCCTTATCTCTGCATCGATCTCCGTCTTCTCTACCTCTAACGGACAGTCGAGGAGCGCGATCTTCGCGTTTTCAATGCGCTTGGGCATGCCCGTATGAACGACCTCTTTGTCCACTATGATTCCTTGGATCAGCTTGGTGTCCATGACGCTGCCGCCTTGTTTCTTGATTAGCTGCACTTGATCAACGTCTGCGACGAGCTTGCCGTTTCTCTCCTCGACTATCTGCTTAACAGCCTTGACCGCCAGCTCCGCCAAGTAATCTCTCGCAGCGCTCACTACCTTAGCGTGCATTGAGGTCTTGGCTATCAACTTCAAGAGCTCTTCGTCTTGGAGGCTGACTGGTAAGCTTAGCTTCTCGAGCTCTTTCTGGCAGAACTCGAGCGCTTTACCGTAGCCGTCGATTATGACTGTGGGGTGGATATTCTTGGCCATGAGCTCTTCCGCTCTCTTCAATAACTCACCCGTTAAGACCACAACAGTGGTTGTTCCATCGCCGACCTCTTCGTCTTGGGCCTTAGCTATCTCCACCAGCATCTTGGCCGCGGGGTGCTGGACGTCCATCTCGTCGAGTATGGTCGCGCCGTCGTTTGTTATAGTGACGTCTCCCAGACTGTCCACGAGCATTTTGTCCATGCCCCGTGGACCCAAGGTCGTTTTAAGTGTCTCGGCTATGGCCCTTGCAGCAGCTATGTTGGCTCTCTGGGCTTCTCTGCCATAAGTCCTCGTAGCGCCCTCCTTCAATATTAAGACGGGAATGCCACTAACAGCGGCCATGACGTCATCACCCAACCTTAGCCTATCTTCTTCGGACAGTTATGAGGAGAGGCTTCTATATAACCTTTTCTAATGAAGAGATGAGCTTTGCTTCGGTCTTCATTTATACAGACTCGCGCTGAGCCAGCGGAGCACGTGCTTTACCGCTAGGTTTATGTCCTCGGCTGTGACGGTCTTCCTTCCTGCATGACGAGCTAGCTCCACAGCTTCTCGCGCGATGTCAAGGGCCACGTCTTCGAGAATTTTACACAGAGCTCTTACCGCGTCGTCTCCAACGCGCTCAGCGCCAGCTCTCCTAATTATCCTGTCTATAGGCGCCAACGGCAACTCCGCCATACTACCGCCCCACCACCTAATACTACCACCTCGTCCTGAGGCTTTAAGTTACCAGCGCCTCCTAGCAAAACCTCTTGGTTGAGAAAATTTAAAAACAACCCTCTTAGAGCAGAGAAAGACAGGTTGAAGAGACATGGGCAAGGTTAGACCCGCGTCCATTAAGAGGTTAGCCTATCAGATCTTTCAGCAATACTACGATAGAGTGAGCTTAGACTACGCACAGAACAAAAAGTTGGTCTTGGAAGTGTCCACGACCAGAGCCAAGCACTTGCTGAACAGAGTGAGCGGGTATTTGACCAAGCTCGCCAAGCGGTATAAGGCCCCTGAAGTAGCCGCACAGGCCAAGGCCTAAAAACGCTTTACAAAGCGTACTCTTCTACGGAATAAGTACGAGAGCGCGAAGCTCGCTAACTTCTCATCCCTCAAAGGCCTCTTTAGCTTGACACAAAGAGTGTGATCCTCCACCTCCACCTCATATTCATCGGACCCGAGGACCTCTCTCATCACTTCGTCGAAGTCGAGATGTCTAGGTTCGCCCCTCGCTCTTATTCTACATCGAGCGGGACAGGATTTTTCACAGGACTGTTCGTTTAAAAAACATAGAGAGGGGCACACGACGTCGTCATAACCGCTGAGCAGTTGCGAGACCGTGTTGGCACAACAAGCCCTCTTCAAGAATATGAGCCCTTTTTTCAACGCCCCTTCTCTGATGAGAGATTGTAAAGCTCCGTCGACTCTTACGTCGACGAACCCTCTCTTCAGCTTACCAAGGTCGATCTTTAAGTGCTTAGCGACATCGATGCCTTCTCTCATCAACCTCCTCACTATGTTGAGTGACAACCTTAAATTGCCGACGACGATGCCATAAGCCCCCGAGGCCTTCGCCAGCTCTGCGATCTCGTCCACCTCTTCGACTCTTAAACCTGGTAGCAGGGGCCTTATGAAAACGAAGGGCTTAAACCCCTTGCTCCTTAACCTACTCACAAGTTCTAACCTCTTTAAGGGATGTGGGGCCCTCCTCTCTAAGTGCGCGTACTGGCTCAGGCTCGTCACAGTAACCAAGATCGAGAGCTTGGAGCCTGTGATCCTCGCAAGCTCGTCGAGGTGCTCGTCGTTTATTACCATCTTGGTCGAGACCTGACAGGGATTGCCTAAGTACTCCCCTACGGCCCTCAAGTACTCGAGGGTCTTAGGCAATACGCTGGGGAGAAAGGGCTCCGTCACGCTGCCGAAGGCGAGGTAAGTACCCCACTTCGTCGGGTAGAAGTACTTGTTGAAGAGTAGGGCGGCTACGAGTTGAAGCCCATTAAGTGAGTAGGGAGCGACTTGCCAGCTAAAGCCCATGTCGTAGATGTAGCAATAGCTACATCCCACTGGACAGCCTATGCCCGGATGTATCGTCAAGCCGCAGCCTATCGGTTTTCGCTTGGAGTGCCAATCACTCCTCGCCGCCTTAAGCTCCTTACCCTTCAACCTCTTTTGGATGACCTTGAGTAGCTCCCTCTTTAGTCGTACTGGATTACCATTGTTGGCGGGCGCCACCATAACTCCTACGCATAGCCTTACTTTAACGTTTAAATACATTTGCCGTCCTTCTTCAGAGACGAGGGATGACGAGGCTGACCTGCTCTGAAGAGTGAAGAGATGTACCTCAACCGACCTCAATAGGGGGCTTGCTAGCGTGAGGGTTCGAGTGAAACTCTTAGCAGTTCTCAAGGGCTTAGCGGGAACTAGCTTTGTCGACGTCGACGTCGGTCGAGGACTGAGCATAAAGGACGTAATTTACTTGGTATGCAAAGACAACGAGGCCCTCTTCAAAAGAGTCTTCGAGCCCAGCGGAGAGAGAATTCGCAGCGACATAATAGTCTTGGTCGACGGTGTCGACGTAAACTTAATTGGCGGGCTCGACTCTCCGGCGGACAACGTCAATGAGATAACGCTAATACCTTCAGTCCACGGAGGGTCGGTTGCCTCGACCACGAGAGACAAGATGAAAAATTTGTTAGGCCTCTTGATGATGAACAAGGACAAGGTGGATTTAAGGATACTTCACGTAAAATTGAAAGAGGGGTTGTCATCGCGGGGAGTAGTTCAAGCGCTCGAGGGTATCTTCGAAGGTACCGATGTCGTGTGGGCCGCTTCGCGGCCGGGGCTAGTTCTATCCAAGCTCCACGCATTCCTCGTATTTTATCATACGATCAAGGCCTTCGCTCTAGGGAAGAACATAAGCAACAAGTTCAACATAGAGTTTCTTTTGCGCCTTGTATGCGAAGATCAGATAGCCCGCGCATTAGAGGTCGCGGGAATCGGCGAAAGCGCTAGGGATTTCTACTTATACGTCATGTCGCCAAGCAAGGAGGCATCCGAGAAGGTGCTCCGGGCCCTATCTTCTCTCCCCGTAGAGGAGGTGAAGCAACTCGACCTCTCTCGAGATTGCGAAGCGACCTCTCTGCTCAAAGTCCTTCGCGTGAGTGACGAAGAGCTACGCGCGACAAGCTATAAGTCCTCGGCCTTAAGCCCCGAGCTGAAGAGCGTCTTGACAAGAACCTCCCTAGTGAGTATCAAGAGGTAGTTATCTTCACTATAGAGACCACGTCCTCAGGCCTCAGTATGGCTATCCCCACGTCTTTGCCGATGATCTCTACTTGCAAAATCTTGTCAGGGCTCTTCAAGTTGACCTTCCTGTTGATCCCCTTGGCTATCTCCTCTATAAGCTTTCGACTGCTTATGTTGGAGATCCTCTTGTTCACGGTTATCCTGTACGTCTCGCTCTCTCCTATCTTCGCGTTGGCCAGCGAGACCGCGACTCTCTTTATCTCCTCGACGTCGTCGCTCGTGACGGCGTCTATTGGGGTGAGCTTAAGGGTGTATCTGACGTCCCACGGCCTCTCCCTAGCTATCTCCCCTATTTTCTTAGAGGCCTCGTAGGGGTTCAGCTTGGTCCTCACAAACAATAAGCCGGGGACAAGAGCCCTACGCACCTCCACTTGGTCGTCGCCTAGCTCTCGAAAAAGGTACCAGAGCTCGCTAATGCAGTCGTCCTCTCTGTTTCGATACGTTGATACCAACAGGTTGAACTTCACTGACGACACCTTCACGTGTGGTTTAGAGGTGTAGGACCCTTAAAAGCTTCCCTAGGATCTGATCGGTAACTTTAAATAAAGCCATAATCTCCTCAGAAAGCGCTCTGGGGGACGCGAAAATGGAGGAAGAATGGGAAGAATGGGAAGAGGAGGAGGAGTGGGAAGAGGAAGAGTGGGAGGAGGAGTGGTGACGACCCCCAATTCATTTTTGATCTAAACTCGTCATCATGTTTTAAACTTTGTTGTTTGTTGAGCTATGCGTTGTTGGTTATGGTAACGATAATGGAGCCTCGTAAGGTATGGATGTATCACGGGCGATGAAGTGGATAGTTATATGCTGAGATGCCGTTGGCTTGATTTCGCTAAACGATCTCGGCATTCCGAGGATCGGGGACCTCCATGCCTCGGATAGCCGTCGTAGACAAAGACCTCTGCAAACCGAAAGAGTGCTACAGGGAGTGCTTTCGCTTCTGCCCACTAGTCAAGAATAAGGTAATGGCCATCGAGATCAACGAGGAACTTCAAAGGCCGATGATAAAGGAGAACCTCTGCGTGGGGTGCGGCATTTGCATCAAGAAATGCCCATTCTCCGCCATAACCATAGTCAACTTGCCAGAAGAGTTAGAGCGTGAATGCGTTCACCAATACGGAGCTAACGGCTTTAGGTTGTACAGGCTTCCCCCGCCCCGAAAAGGCCACGTCTTGGGTTTGATAGGCCCCAACGGCACCGGAAAGACCACGATACTTCGCATTTTAGCTGGCGACCTCGTACCGAACCTCGGGAACATAGAGCTCCGACCGACGAAGGATGACGTAGTGCGCTTTTTCGCGGGCACAGAGCTCCAGTCGTACTTTCGAGCCCTGTACTCAGGGAGATTGCGCGTCGTACATAAGATACAATACGTCGACGTAATACCCAAGTACATCAAGGGCGCGGTCAAAGACCTCCTTGCCAAAGTCGACGAGAGGGGTCTGTGGAAGGATTTAGCGAAGGAGCTTGACTTAGTCGACGTAATCGATAGGGAGGTCTCGGCTCTATGCGGTGGTGAGTTGCAAAGGTTGGCCATAATAGCCGCGTGCAGCCGAGAGGCTGACGTCTACATCTTCGACGAGCCAGCGAGCTATCTCGACGTAATGCAGAGGCTCAAGGTCTCCAAGGTCATAAGGTCGCTCTCGCAAGAGGGTAAGGCCGTTGTCGTCGCCGAACACGACCTCGCGATCCTAGACTACGTTTCAGATAAGGTATGCATCATGTATGGCAAGCCAGGGGCGTACGGCATAGCCTCTCAGCCCTATGGAGTTAGGGTAGGCATAAACATATACCTCGATGGCTACATACCCGGCGAGAACGTGAGGTTCAGGGAAGAGCCCATAAGGTTTAGGCTGAGGCCTAGGCCTAGGGAGTCCCTCTCCGGCAACGAGCTATTCTCGTGGCCCTCCTTTAAAGTCGAAGTGGGAGGGGTCTTCGAGCTCACTGTGAACCAAGGGGTCGTACACGAGGGAGAGGTCATCGGTATATTGGGCCCCAACGGAATTGGCAAGACCACGTTCGTGAGGTCCCTCTTGGAGCGTATATCGAAGGAAGGGAAGAGCGAGATAAAGCTTAGTTACAAACCACAGTACTTGACGCCCGAGGGCGACGAGGTCGTATACGACTACCTGTCGAGGAACTTAGGGGGCGTGTTGTCTTCCTCTTGGTTCAAGAGCGAGATATGCCAGCCGTTCATGCTCGAACACCTCTTTGACCGCAAGTTGTCATCTCTGAGCGGTGGAGAACTTCAACGAGTTAGCATAGCGTGTGCGCTGGCGAGAGAGGCGGACATCTACCTGTTAGACGAGCCCTCGGCCTACTTAGACGTAGAACAACGCCTGATAATGGCAAAGCTCGTTAGAAAGATCGTTGACGAGAGAAAGGCCGCGGCCTTCGTTGTCGAGCACGACGTCGTCGTAATGGACGCGGTCGCTGACTCGATAATGGTCTTCAGTGGCAGGCCTGGCGTCTATGGCATCGCGTCGAGCCCCACGGACTTGAGAAGCGGCTTCAACGTCTTCTTGAGAGAAGTCGACGTGACTTTCAGGAGGGACCTTCACAGCGGTAGAGTTAGGATAAACAAGCCGGACTCCTATCTTCACAGGAAGCAGAAGAGTATAGGAGAATACTACTACATACCTGAGAGAGAGGAGGCAGAAGAAAAGGAGGGGCGATGAAACGCATGATCGGGGGCTAAGGTTTATATCGTCATCTCGCAGTTTTCTAGCTAGGTGGTTGCTCATGCCTCAAAAGGTCACTATCAGTTTGATAAAAGCCGACGTGGGCTCCCTTTGCGGTCACCACGTCGTCCACCCCAAACAACTAGAAGTTGCCCGCAAGCGGCTCGAAGAAGCCAAGAAAAATGGGCTCCTGATAGACTACTACGTCTTCAACTGCGGCGACGACTTAGAACTTCTAATGACTCACACCAAGGGAGAGGGCAGTCCAGATATTCACGGCTTGGCTTGGAACACCTTTAAGGAGGTCACGGAAAAGGTATCAAGACCTCTAAAACTTTACGCGGCTGGGCAGGACCTCCTCTCGGACGCTTTCTCGGGCAACGTGAAAGGGATGGGCCCTGGAGTTGCCGAGATGGAGATAACTGAGAGGCCCAGTGAACCGATAATAGTGTTCGCAGCCGACAAGACCGAGCCCGGAGCGTGGAACTACCCACTCTACAAAATCTTCGCGTCGCCGGACAATACTGCTGGTCTAGTGATAGACCCCAGCATGCACGAAGGTTTCATATTTAGGGTCATGGACGTCATTGAGGGAAAGATAGTCGATCTCAGTTGCCCCGAAGAACTCTACAGCTTGGTGGGTCTCTTAGGCACTACCGGGAGATACGTCGTTGAAAGAATCCTGAGAAAAGTAGATAGAGAAGTTGCTGCGGTGGCAACTACAACGAGGCTCAGCTTGATAGCTGGCAAGTACGTCGGCAAAGATGATCCCGCCTTAATAGTCAGGGCCCAACACGGCTTTCCAGCCGTCGGTGAAATACTAGCACCCTTCGCGTACCCTCACCTCGTGGCAGGCTGGATGAGGGGCTCGCACTATGGCCCGTTAATGCCAGTTAGCTTGAAGCATGCGCGCTGCACGTTCTTCGACGGCCCGCCTCGAGTTATAGCTCTCGGCTTTCAGCTGGCGAACGGCGAGTTGATAGGCCTAACGGGCTCCGAGCCTGCTGACCTCTTCGATGACCCGGCTTTCGACGTGGCGAGGACCGTCGCAATGCAGGTAGCCGATTACATGAGGAGAATGGGAGAGTTCATGCCTGCTAGGCTAGGACCCGAAGAACTTGAGTACACGACGTTACCGAAAATACTAGAGAAGCTCAAGGACAGGTTCAAGCACGTTTAGAGCTTTTTCTCTCTTCGTTAATGACCGTCAGTATCCTAGCTATTGTCTTTTTTATAACCCTTATTTTGCCGGGATTCTCTAGCGGGGCTCCTGAGGCTTGCTGAACCCTAAGCCTTAGGAGCTCTGCTTTCAGCTCCCTAAGCTTGGCAAGCCTCTCTTCGCTAGACATCTTTCTTATGTCCTTAACTTTGAGTATTGCCACCGCTCTCACCCTCGCTCTTCGCGAATACCTTGCCTTTGTCCAGCTCCTCTATGGCCTTGACAGCCGAGGGCAGGACTATCTTGACCTTTATGCCTATTTTGCCCTGTTTTAAGAGCGCGTGCTCGACAGCTACGTCAACGTGCTCCTGCGAGAGCTGGCCAGCCTTCAGGACTATCCCTGATCTCAGCTTCTCATACCTAGCTCGCTCGGTCCTGAGCTTCCCTTTGATCCTTATCTCGGCGCCCAGGGCGCCAGCCTCCATTATCTGGTTTAAGGCTATGTAGGCGGCCCTCCTGAAGTGTATGCCCCTTTCGAGGGCGCTCTTGATCCTTTGAGCCATTATCTTAGCGTTGAGCTCCGGGACTTCGACTGGCGCTACTGCGATCTGAGGTCTCTCGATCCCAAACATCTTCTCTAACTTCTGCGTCAACTCGTGGATCGTGGAGCCATGCCTCCCTATGACCATTCCTGGCCTCTCTGCGTATATGGTCACGTTAGTGCCCAGAGGCGTCTTCTGCAAGTCCACTTTAACGTAGCCAGCCCTTTCCAGTTCGCGCTCTAGGAAGGAGTCTACATCGAGTCTCCTCAACGCCTTGGCGATGAAGCCCTTCTCGATATCCGGCATGAAGCCCTCCCAGCCCACAACTTTTCCTAGCCTTCTTTGACCGCCACCTCTATATGAACTAGCTGCTGGAAGAATGGAGTGGCTCTACCGAAAGCCCTCGGTATGTACTTCCTGATGACTGGCCCCTTATGCGCAGCGGCATGCACTATGACTAACCTCTCGACGTCAAGGCCTTTGTTCTCGGCATTG
>JAAOZJ010000062.1 GCA_011605835.1 Thermoproteota archaeon | reverse complement strand
TCGCAGAACTCGACCCTCAAGCCCGCGAAGTCCAGCTTGACCCTCTTCAATTAAACCACTCCAATCCTCATGCTGACGACATTCAGGAACCGCTAGCCCCACGACTTTTAATCCCTATATCAAGGATTTAAGCATAGCACTACAGCGAGTCGTAAGGCCTTGACCAGACCTCCCCATCAATTACTGGCGGACGAAACGGTCCACGACTCACATGGTACATTGAATTTACCTTGACCGCGCATTCATGCGGTTTTACAATAGTTCACATAGATAACAGAGGACGATCCTTTCAATTATTAAGAGAGTTTAACCCCTCAGTCATTTAACTGGCTAATTGACTGTCAATCGTACAACAGCTTGAGTCATCACGCCCATCATGTTAACCGAAAGGTTCAAATAATGCGCTAAGCTAGAAGGTTTGGTGAACGAATTGAAGAAAACCGCGGCCCTGTTATTACTGGCCCTCTTGCTATGCTTCTTCGTCTTGGTAGGCGTGATGGGAGTGCAGGCGTCCAACGTCAAGCCCGACATTAAGGAGGCAAGGAAACACGCCGAGGAGATGTTACTTCCCCTCGAGGGGATCGCCGGAGTAAGCCACCGCGAAGACCCCCGAGGATAATAGTCTACCTTGAGCACGAGAAGTACAAGGACAGGGTGCCAGACAGCATAGACGGCTTTAAGACCGAAGTCGTCGTCATCGGCAAGGTAAAGGCCTTGTCGTTGCTTCAACTCGAGGAAAGGATCAAGCCATCTTACACGTACTCGGAGCCCGTCAACAGGACTGCTAGAGTAAGGCCGATAGTCGGCGGCATATCGATAGGCGTCCCAGAAAGCGCTTACGGAGGGAAGATGGCCGGAACCCTCGGCTTAGTCGTAAACGACTCATACGGTAACTACTACATCCTCAGCTGCGCTCACGTCATAGCCATGAATGGCAAGGCGCAGTTCCTGCCATTGGGCACGGCCGTGCTCCAGCCTGGGACCTACGACGGTGGTACCATAGGGGATAAAGTGGGCGTGCTCTACAAATACATCAAGATAACGTTCGGCCCTAAGGGCAAGAACTACGCCGACGTAGCCATAGCGAACATCACTATAAACGAGTACCTAGTCGGCCAAGTCTTAGGTAGCGACAATCAAAATACTTACACCATCGATGGTACGGTTGAGGTGAGCGTAGGGGATTCTGTGAGGAAGTCTGGGAGGACGACCGACGTCAATAGCAATACCGTTCTCGACATAAACGCGACGGTGAAGGTCTGGTACTCGTCGTCTAAATGGGCGGTATTCTACGACCAGGTATTAGTAAATCAGCCCTTCGTGGAGAGCGGGGACAGCGGTAGCCCCGTGGATAAAGGTGGAAAGTTCGTCGGGCTAGCCTTTGCGGGTAGCAGTAGCGTAGCCGTGGTGTGCAAGGCAAAGTACATAACTAGTGGGCTAGGAGTAACGATATAGACAAACCATTATTTCTTCCCTAGCCACTAATTTTTATACTCTTTGCCACTTTATTTTTCAACGAAGTTAGGCAAGTAGAGAATTGAAGGACTGGGCCTTAAGGGCTCAAGGTCTTTTTCCCTAAGCACACATTAAAACGCTAACATTGAGCTAAGCCAGCAACTCTCCTAGACATCGTGGAGGTACTGGGGGAGCCCTGCCTGACGCCTTCTCAACGACTGATCGTGTTTCGTTGACATACTGACCTTTAATAGACATAGATCATGAAGCTTGAAACGCTAACTCCTTCTGAATGTTCGGGGAAAGTCAACCTAGCGGTTGACCAAGCCGACTTTCTAAAGGGGCTAGACGAGACTATGCTGGCGTGGGGAAGAGCGGTCGCTTTCGCTCTCTTAAGCCAGTTGAACACGGTGACCCGTCGTGCACTCACTTACCTTGATTCCTCCTCTTGGAATAATACTCACCGACGCCCTCAATTATGATCGTTAAGCCTACCAGCGCGAGTATCCATGGCCAGAACCCGACGTAGAAGACTATCGCAAGCCCTATCAGGAAGACCCCGCCAGCGATCGAATGCCAAAACCCTCTCTTCTTCGAGCCCTTGTCTTCGGACTTCTCAGCCATGTTTACGTTTTTTTTGCTTTTACAGCAAATTTAAGGTTTCATGCACGTCAAGCTCTACGTAGCATATCATTCGGGGACTATTCAATGGCCTTCTTCACGGCTTCTCTATGGAGAGGCGTCTGCCATGCTACCTCCTTTCCTATTCCGAGCTCTAGGTCTCTATCGAGCGAGGCTCGTCGATCCAGAGCCTAGGATCCATCTTGTACATGTCGTAGACTATCAGGTTCTTCGCTATCAGCTCCTCCTTGAGCTCCTCCAACAGCTCCTTGATGCTCCTCTCAACGGATTTCAGCCTCGCCAACGTCTCCGACAACCCCAAGTACCCGCCACGGCGAGCCGAAACTCCTTATCCTTCTCGAGTAGTTCGAGGAACTGCCTCTTCAACCTCGTCTAGCGCTCGGCGAAGGCAATCACCTCAAACATCTTTCACGTCGGAGGAATCTCATGAAGAGAGGACGAGAGGGCTAATG
The DNA here is from genome assembly GCA_011605835.1 of Thermoproteota archaeon. Classification (GTDB taxonomy): domain Archaea; phylum Thermoproteota; class Methanomethylicia; order Nezhaarchaeales; family WYZ-LMO8; genus WYZ-LMO8. Next base: position 812 of record JAAOZJ010000062.1, on the reverse strand, counting down.
CACGTGAAGCATACAAACCGCTAAGCATATTTGGTTCTTTAGTTCTATAGTACTTTTGGTGGAGAGGATGAGGAGGGATGACGTCGAAGTCATCAAGGTCGAGGTCCCGAAGGCCTTGGCCGAGAGGTTCCGCAAATACGTCGCTGAGAAGTACGGCCTGAGGAGGGGCTCTCTCACCAAGGCCATCGTGGACCTGATGGAGGAGAAGCTGGCCGAGGCTAGGAAGCCTACTACAGACACGGTCGACCACATCGTCGGCCTGGGCCTAGAGTCCGACTACTTGTGGAGCGGAGAGGACTTGGTCGAGGCTTTGAGGAAGAGAGCCCATGTACTTGGTGGACGCTAACGTGTTCCTGGAGTTGCTCTACAAGAGGGACGGGTGGAGGGAGTGCCGCGACTTCCTTAACAAGGTCAAGGCGGGCGCCCTCAAATCGCACGTCCTGCACTTCACGTTGCACGGAATCTCGGCCATCCTCGGAGACCCGAAGCTGGTCTCGAGGTTCCTCTCCGAGATCGCGACGTGGCGCGGTCTGACAGTGATCGACCTGTCGATCGACGAGGAGGTGGTAGCGAGCGAGCTGGCCAACAGCGCGGGGCTGGACTTCGACGATGGGCTACAATACTACTACGCCAAGAAGGCGGGGCTACAAATAGTCTCGTTCGATAGAGACTTCGATAAGACCGACGTCAAGCGCGTAGAGCCAAAAGACATCTCAGGCTGAAGAGGATTATATAGGCCAACTCTGACCTTTACAAAGCCCATGACCAAAAACCTCTCAAGCTTCTCGCTACTAACTGCCTTACAAACTTTA
>JAAOZJ010000049.1 GCA_011605835.1 Thermoproteota archaeon | reverse complement strand
GGCCGAGTTGTTGAATGTCGCTGAGGGGTCAAGAGCGATAATTCTGGCAGGGCTAGAGGGGCTATGGCTTGCCAAGGAGCTCAGAAATAGGGGTTGTGAAGTCGCCGTCAGGGTCGTCGGGGTGCCGTATCTCCGTAGCCCACTAGAGGTGATGATTATCAAGCGCTCGAGAGGAGAGCTCGCGCTTGACGAGCTGAGGACGCTCATAAGCGATCACGTGGACTACGTCAGAAACTACGTCCTCAGATACGAGGATCTCGAGGAAGCTCACAGGAGGTGGGCCCTCGATAAGGCTCCGTGGTTGAGAAGCCTCCTGTCCTCCTAAGGACTCGACAAGGGCCCTCCGTAATCTTAATCCGTGGCCTTGGTTCTTGCGCGATGCTTTCCTGGGGAGGAGAGGCACTTTGTCTTTAAATCTTAGCCAACGAGGTCCGACCACTGTCGCTCGTCTGGTCGAGAGGCGTTGACCTCGGCTGAAATTATTCCTTGGGAGATGGGCCCCCTCTGGACAAATCCTATTAGACGCGTTCGTTGAACTGCTAAAGCGACAAACTTTAAATGCTCTGATCAGAACTCTCCCTCACGTGGGGGATTAATGTGAGCCAATGGTAAACGTTCCAAAGAAGTACCTCGACGAAGTCTTGCCAAACTGCTGGTACAACATTGTGCCGGACCTGCCGAGGCCTCTCCCCCCGCCGATGGACCCTCCTGAGGCCAGCTCTAGGATCGAGCTACTTAAGCGCATACTGCCGAGGGAGCTCTTGAAACAGGAGTTTACCGTCGAGAGGTTTGTCAAAATCCCCGACGAGGTCAGGGAGAAGTATGAAGTGCTTGGAAGGCCTACCCCCCTATACCGCGCAAGGGCTTTGGAGAACCTCCTCGACGCACCGATCAAGATATTCTTCAAGTTCGAGGGAGCCCTGCCGAGCGGTTCTCACAAAGTGAACACAGCCGTGGCACAAGCCTTCTACGCCCACGCTGAAGGGGTGGGCCATGTGACCACAGAGACCGGAGCAGGACAGTGGGGCGCGGCAGTGGCCCTAGCGTCCGCACTCTACAACTTGAGGGCCACGATATTCATGGTCAGGGCGAGCTACGATCAAAAGCCGGGAAGGAGGGCCTTGATGGAGTTCTACGGAGCAGAAGTCGTCCCAAGTCCGTCGAGGTTGACTAGGACGGGCGTCGAGGTACTCACGAAGAATCCTGAACACCCCGGATCCCTTGGCGTAGCCATAAGCGAGGCGATAGAGTACGCTCTGGACAACGACTTCAGGTACGTCATGGGGAGCGTCCTAAACGCCGTTTTGATGCACCAATCCGTGATAGGCCTAGAGGCCATGAGGCAACTAGAGGTTATGGGCGAGGAGCCAGACGTTCTCGTAGCCTGTGTTGGCGGCGGGAGCAACTTCGGGGGCTTTGCCTATCCATTCATAGGATTAAAGAAGAGGAAGATGGAGTTCGTCGCCGCTGGTGCCGCCGAGGTCCCCAAGTTCAGCAGGGGCGAGTACAAGTACGACTTCCCGGACGCTGAGGGGGTGTTGCCTATGCTGAAGATGATAACGCTCGGAAGGGATTTCGTGCCCCCGCCGATATACTCTGGAGGGCTCAGATATCACGGCTTAGCGCCCAGCCTGAGCCTCCTCGTAGCCAGCGGCGTCGTCAAGTGGGTCGAGTACGGAGAGCGCGAGGTGCTCGAAGCGGCGAGGATCTTCGCAAAGACGCAAGGGATAATTCCAGCGCCTGAGTCAGCTCACGCAATAAGAGCGATCATAGACTTGGCTCGGAGAGCTAAGGACAACGGAGGGCGGAAGGTGATAATCTTCAACTTGAGCGGCCATGGGCTTCTAGACATCGAGAACTACAGAGAGATGATGACTAAGTACCGAGGGCCATAGAGGAGGCATGCGTCCATGAAGCTCCTAGTTGCCTATTTCACGGTAGGCTATCCAACGGAGTCGAAATTCGTAGAGTTGTTGAGGGAGGCCGAGAGTTGCGGAGTCGACGCCGTAGAGCTAGGAATCCCGCCCAAGTTCGCCAAATACGACGGACCGTTGATTAGGAGGAGCTACGAGCGGGCGCGCAAGGTCAGCGCAAACTGCTGGGGACTGTTGAGAGAAGCTAGGAAGATCCTCGGCATCCCCATGATAGTCCTAGCGTATTTAGACGACTACTCAGAGGCCTTCGACGACTTTCTGAATAGGCTATGCGAGGTCGGCGCAGACTCGCTGTTGCTACCCGATCTCTTGATAGATTACGTGGACTCCTTTGAGGAGTACCTTGAAAAGACGAGAGATGTCGGGCTCACGATATTCACGAACCCGTCCATGCCCGACAAGCTCATCGCTAAGATCTCTCCTTTGTCCAAGCTCTTCCTGTACTATGGCCTTCGGCCAGCGACCGGCACTTCGATACCGGTGGACGTCGTGGCCCTTGTCAGGAGGGCTAGGCAACTAGTCAAGAACAGGCTAGTCGTGGGGTTCGGCCTCTCACCGAACGACGTCGTGAAGGTGTTGAAGAACGGCGCCGATGGCATAGCCGTGGGGAGCTTGCTGATCCGAGCTATCGAGGAAGGCGGGATCGAGGAGGTGTCTAGGGTGTTAAAGGAGCTTAGAGGTGTAGTCGATGGAGTATAGGGACTTGTTGGAGAAAATTGTAAGTGGGCGGTCGTTGAGCCTCGACGAAGCCGAGGCCTTGGCAGTAGAGGTCATTAACGGTAAGATGCCGGATGTCGTAGTCTCGGCGGCGCTTGCCGGGCTGAGGGCAAAGGGCGAGAGCATTGAAGAAATAGCGGGCTTCGCAATGGCTATGAAGAAGGTGGCCGTCAAAATCGACGGTGGCGATGCCATAGACGTTGTGGGAACTGGAGGCAATGGCCATTCAACCATCAACGTCAGCACGGCGGTCGCGATATTGCTTTCGACCCTCCACCCAGTGGCTAAGCATGGTAACAGAGCCATCAGTAGCAAGAGCGGCTCCGCCGATGCGTTGGAGGTGCTGGGCTATAAAGTGGCGGTGGAGCCCTCGAGGGCTGAGGAGCTTCTAAAGAGGACGAGCTTTGCGTTCCTCTTCGCGCCACTCTATCACCCAGCGATGAAAAACGTAATGCCCGTGAGAAAGGCGTTGGGCATCAGGACCATATTTAATGTGTTGGGACCCTTGGTAAATCCGGCCTCTCCGAAGAGGGTTGTGATCGGCGCGTACTCAAGAAGTTGCGCAGAGAAGATGGCGTACGTCTTGAGCTTACTGGGCGTGGACAGGGCTTTCGTAGTGCACGGCGAGCCGGGCATAGATGAAGCGAGCCCTGAGGCTACGACTCACATATACGAAGTCAAAAGGCGCGGCGTTGAATATTATCGCGTCGAGCCCACTGATTTTGGGATAAAGCCCATCTCGCTCACAAAGGTTGTTGCGTCGTGCCCGGAGGACTCCGCGGTCAGGATAATAAGGGCATCTAAAGGTCTAGACGGACCAGCGGAGACTTTTATCAAAGTCAATGCGAGCATAGCGCTTGTCTTGATAGATCGAGCGAAGGACTTCAGAGACGGTGTCGAAGTGGCCGAGCAGCTTCTCCCCCACTTATTGAGCAAGATCGAGGAGATAGTGAAGGTCAACGGCGACGTCACCAAGCTGAGGCGACTGGCTGAGAAGGCTGGTGTTGCATGAGGCCCAAGCTGAAAATATGCGGGGTCACGAACGAGGACGACGCGAAGGCGCTGGATGCCATAGGCATTGACGCCATAGGCGTAGTGACAGACCCGGAGTCGCCGCGATGCGTGGGGAGGGAACTCATAAGCAAGTTGAAAGGGTTCGTGAACTCGCCCGTGGTGGAGGTCATCATCTCAAGCCCTCTCAGTAAAGCCCGCACTTCTGTGGCCGACTACGTGCAAGTACACAGGCTTTTGAGGGAAGAGGAGCTGGAGGAGGTCTCGACTATGAGCAAGAAGGTCATATTATACGTGCCGGCATCGCTTGAAGCAATCCCCTACCTATTGAGGGCTCAGAGGTACTCAGATCTAATACTTTTCGACTCACCAAGGAAGGGGCTTAAGTCGGATCCGAAAATCTTGAAGGTACTGTTGGACTACCACCCCGGTGCAGGTGTCGGCGGCGGCATAAGCCCAGAGAACGTGTACGATTACTTGGTTCTAGAGCCCGGCTGGCTAGACGTGTCGAGCGGCGTGGAGATTTGCGTGGGCAAGAAAGACTTGGGCAAGGTCAGGAGGTTGAAGGAGGCAATTTCCTCGTGGAGGAGAGGAGGCTAAGAGAGCTTCCGCCCATTGAGAATCTGATTGCTCGCCTCAGCTCAGAGGAGAGCGTCCTCATGATCTACGAGGACCTAGCAAGCAAGAGTAGACGTAGCATTGTGGCATGGGCTCCCGAGGATCTCATCAGCGGTAGCGACAGCGAGGTCTTCGAGAAGATTAGGCGCAAGCTGAGGGGCTTAGGAATAGAGGTTAGATCAGGGCTACGCAGGGCCTTGTTCGGGTATGTGAGCTACGACGCCGTCAGGTTGTGGGAAAGGGTCAAGGACCTGAGGCCTTATCCCGAGCCTTGGCCTTACGTCGAGCTATTCGAGCCGGAAAACGTCATCCTCTACGACTACGCCAATGGTAAGGCGTTCCTAGAAGTAGTCGATGACAAGGTGCTAAACGATGCGCGTGGGCGCAGGATAATGGAGCCCTTGGATGCAAAATTCCACGATGCGATGTTGAGTGGCGAGGAGTTTGAGGACGCCGTCCGCAGGGCACTGGAGTGCATTAAAGCCGGTTACGTGTTCCAAGTAGTCTTATCGAGGTTCGAGCGATATGTCGTGAGAGGGGACTTAGTGAGGCTCTATCTAGCTCTCAGATGCGTGAGTCCCTCGCCTTACACTTACTTCGCTAAGTTTGGGGACAAGTCAATAATCGGCTCAAGCCCAGAGTTGCTGTTCTCGGTCGACGACGGGGTTGTTGAGAGCTACCCAATAGCTGGGACGAGGCCTCGGGGTTCGTGCCCTGAGGAGGACAGGGCGTTGGAGGCAGAGCTGATCTCGTCGAAGAAGGACTTGGCCGAGCACTTAATGCTCGTGGACTTGGCGAGGAATGACTTGGGCAAGGTCTCTTGTGCCGGCACGGTGAGGGTTGATAGGTTCATGTACGTCGAAAAGTACAGCCATGTGCAACACATCGTATCTAAGGTAGTGGGCGTTCTCAAAAGTGAGCTGGACTTCGTGGACGTGCTGAGGGCAATGTTGCCAGCTGGCACCGTGAGCGGCGCCCCAAAGCCATTTGCCCTGAACTTGATAGAGGAGCTAGAACGCTTCAAAAGAGGGCCTTATGCTGGCGCCATAGGCTTCGTGCGCTCTGCAAAGAAGGGGGAGATGGCCATAATCATCAGGTCAGCATTCGCGTATAGAGACCTGCTGAGGGTGCAGGCGGGCGCCGGTGTGGTCTACGACTCAAAGCCTTCGTCCGAGCTCGAGGAAACGGAGCACAAACTTTCTCCTTTGAAGGAGGCGTTGAAAAGAGCGTCGAGGCCTCTTAGGTGAGGTTCGTGGACGTCACTTTAATAATAGACAACTATGACAGCTTCGTGTATAATATCGCGCAGCTGGTCGCTGAGCTCGGGTCAACGCCGATAGTCGTGCGCAACGACGAGTTGACGTTTAAGAGTATCAAAGAGTTAAGCCCGACGAGGATAATCATTTCGCCCGGCCCTGGGACGCCGGAAAGGCGCAGAGACGTGGGCGTGTCGCTGGAAGTCGTGAGAAAGTTCGCCGGGAAGCTTCCGATATTGGGCATATGCCTTGGACACCAAATGATAGGTTACGCATTTGGTGCCAAGGTCAGGAGGGCCAAGTCGATCTTGCACGGGAAGATCGACAAGATCAGGATCTTGAGGCACAGCAAAATACTTGCGGGCCTCCCTAGCGAGATAGAAGCCACCCGCTACAACAGCCTCGCGATAGATTCTCTGCCATCGACCCTGCTCATTGATGCCATCTCGCTGACGGACGGAGAGATCATGGCCATCAGCCACGTAGAACGGCCCGTATTTGGCGTGCAATTCCATCCCGAAAGCGTCGGTACAAAGTGGGGGACGAGAATTTTAAAGAACTTCCTCAACGTGGTGTGACGTCATGCCGATCAACGTCGAGGGCTGGATCAGAGACGTAGTGGAGCACAACCTCAAGAGAGAGGCTTTGAAAATGGAGAGAACGAAGCCGTTGCATAGCTTAACGAAGAGCATAGCGTCCTCAAAGGCTCGCAAAAGGCCCGCCATAATAGCTGAATACAAGAGGAAGTCTCCTTCAGGGCTCAGCTTCGGCATATCATGCCGTGACTACGTCAGGATGGTCAGGGGGTTCGTTACTGGGCTGAGCGTCTTGACGGAAGAGTTGTACTTTGGGGGATCTTATGGGGACCTCATTACCATAGCTTCAGAGGCTAATGTGCCGGTTCTCATGAAAGACTTCGTTGTGTGCGAGAAGCAGGTGGAGACGGCATACAACATCGGCGCAGACGCCCTTCTGCTCATAACCACGATCCTGACTGAGGAGGAGCTAAAGAGGCTTTACGAGCGTGCCACCGAGATGGGCTTAGAGGTTGTAGTAGAGGTTCACGACGAGCGTGACTTGAAAAAAGCAATGACTTTGGATGCTAGGATCATAGGCGTAAACGCTAGGAATTTGAGGACGCTCGAAGTCTCCTTGGATAAAGCCGCTCGTCTGTTAGAGAATATACCTGAGCGCTTCATAAAGATAGCCGAGAGCGGGATAAGGTCTAAGAGGGACATCGAAAAGCTCGCGAAGAAGGGGGCCGATGCGTTCTTGGTGGGAACAACCTTGATGAAGGACCCCGCCAAGATATGTGAGCTCGTGGGGACCGACTAGTGTGGACTTAAAGTGCTCACGCGCAATGACGTGGCCTTGACGTCGCTACCAACTCTTACTTTTAGTTAAGGTAAGGAAAGGAGTGTATACTGACGAGACGTCGTCGAGCGTTTGAGTAAATCGCTTCAGCGAAGCGGCTCGCTAACTCGGCGAAGCCTCAAGGAGGCCAATGACTCCAGCGACGTCTCGACCTTGCTCCAAGTATCTTCATCGGCTTCAATTAACTTCTTCAGGCTCTCAAGTAGATGGACCTTGGCCGCTCGTCCGTAGACGTTTAGCTCCTGGATCTCCCTCACAACGCCGAAGTTCTTGCTCATTCTCTTCAACATCCGCAACGTGGCGCGAAGCGATCTGGTCGCGTACCTTTCTATGAGTTGCGGGTCCATCGCCTCAGCCAGCGTCAAGGCATAGGCCAAATACGACAGGTGATGCGCCACTTGGATTATCGACATCACTTTGTCGTGCTCCTCCACCGACGACACGACGGCTCTGAGCCCTGAGCCCTTCACGAGCTCAAGGGCCTTGATTAGGGCCCACTCGCCCCTAACTGGGATTACCACCACGGTCTCCCCCTCGATCCTCCTGACGGAGGGGCCGAAGAGCGGGTGAAGGCTGACGTAGCCTGCGTCGCTTGGCAACACCTCGAGCACCTCCTCCACGAAGCCCTTCTTCACCGACGATATGTCCATTACTACGGCTCTCGGCTTTAGATGACAAGCTATGTTCGAAGCCGCCTCCTTGAGGCGAAGAGGGGGAACGGCCAGGACTACGAAGTCGTGATCTCCTGCGTCCTCGACTCGCGCCCACTCGACCCCAAGCCTCTTCGCTAACTTCTTGGCCTCGCTTTGGGTGGGCGATGCCACGAAGACCTCTGCCACGCCCCTAAATGCCTTGGCGAGTAACCTGGCCATTCTACCAGTGCCAAGTATCATCAGTTTAGCTTTCCGAAGGTCCCGAGAATTTTCACGTAAGACGTCCTTTCCTTCAGCTCCTCCAGGCATTTCTCATCATCTCCCTCAAACTCCAGGTAAAACATGTAATTCCACGGCCTGTCCTTGATCGGCCTAGAGACTATGCATGCTAAGTTTATGCCCCTGAGGGCGAATGGCGAGAGGGCCTTGTAGAGGGAGCCAGGGGTGTTGGGGACCTCAAATATCACCGAAGTCTTACATCCAATAGCTCTTTCTATCTTTTTTTGTCCTACTATCAAGAACCTCGTGCAGTTGTCCTTGAAGTCCTCGATGTTTCTCATCAGCACTTCGCCTCCGTAGATCGCCGCCGCGAGGCTCGAGCCTATGGCGGCTACTCCGTCGGAGCTCACGGCCTTCTTCACGGCCTCTGCCGTACTCGAGCACTCCCTGACTTCGACGTTGTGTAGGACGCGTCTGAGGAACGACCTACATTGACTTAAGGCTTGTGGATGGCTGAGCACTACGGAGATGTCCTCAAGCTTGGTCCCGGGCTTAGCTATCAAGTTCAAGTTAACCCTCACCTCCACCTCTCCGCAGACCTTCACGTCGCTCGCGGCCAGTAAGTCCAAGGTCTCGCCAACGAAGCCCTCTATCGAGTTCTCTATGGGGACGACCCCGTAGTCCACGCTTCCCCTCTCAACGGCGTCAAAGACCCCTGACAGCGTCGCGAGGGGCTCGAGCAACGCTCCTTTGCTCAAAAAGGCCTTGAGGGCTGCCTCCTCGCTAAAAGTGCCCCGAGGGCCGAGGAAGGCGACCCTAGTCTTTTCTTGGACTTTCTTGCACAAGCCCATTATGGCCTTGAAGGCGAGCGCTGTGAGCTCCGCGTCGAGGCCTTGGGCTCGAGCTTCGCTGACTATCCTAGCCAAGGCGTTGGCCTCTCGAGCCGGGTCGCTCACAGGCATGGAGAGCTTGCGCTTCAGTTCCCCTATGGCCGAGACGAGCTCGACTCTCCGTTTGAGGAGCTTCAATATCTCTGAGTCGACCTCGTCTATCTGCCTCCTTATGCTCTCCAAGCTCACTTCAAGACCGCCCCTATCAGTCCTTGGTTAAGCGCGTGGTCGACGAGGACCAAGGCCAAGCAGGATTCCACTATCGGCACGGCCCTCGGGCCTATGCAAGGGTCGTACCTGCCAGTCGCCTTGAGCGTCGTAGCCTCCATTGTCATGAGGTTCACGGTTCTGACCTCCTTCCTTATGGTAGAGGGGGGCCTGAAGGCCACCCTCACATGCATGGGCGTTCCTATGGACAGCCCGCCTATCACGCCGCCGCAGTTATTGGTTACGGTGGTTATTCGTTCGCGATCCACCACGTACTCATCGACGAATTCGGACCCTTTCAGCGAGGGCGCCTCGAAGCCCCTTCCTAGGCAGAGAGCCCTGACCCCTGGTACGGCGAAGAGCAGGGCCGCTAGATCGCTATCGAGCCCGTGGAACATGGGATCTCCCAAGCCCGGAGGTACGTTGAAGGCGTACCCCTCGACCATGCTCCCAAGGCTATCGCCCTCTTCCACAGCCTTTCTAAGCTCCCCCTCCATGGCTTCGACGGCCTCTGGCACAGCGCACCTTACGGGGTTCTCATAAACCCTCCTCAGCTCGTCTACGCTCGGCTCCCTGCCAGCCATCGCCCTGCCTATCTGAGATACGTGAGCGTACACCTCGACCCCCACGAGCGATAGTAGTTTCTTGGCAATGGCACCGGCCGCTACGAGAGTCGCAGTTATCCTACCGGAAAACCTGCCCCCGCCCCTGTAGTCATGGAACCCGCCGTACCTGATGATGGCTGGGTAATCTGCATGTCCAGGTCTCGGCTTGACTCTGAAGTCTTCGTAAGGCCTCGAGTCCACGTCCTCGTTAGCTATGACCATGCATATGGGCGCTCCAGTAGTATGGCCGTTGAACACTCCTGAAACGATCCTTACTCTGTCCCTCTCCTTCCTCGTCGTGCTGTATGTCGTAGACAGGGGCCTGCGCTTGTCTAGCTCTGCTTGCACCTCGTCTTCGCTGATCGGTAATCCAGCTGGGCACCCATCTACCACTACCCCTATTAACTCTCCGTGGCTCTCACCGAAGCAAGTGACTACGAACTTCCTGCCGAACGAGTTAGCCGACGACGTCGACCACGACCCCCAGCTTGGCTAAATCACGCGCAAAGCCGGGATGCGACTTCGAGACCGCTTCAAAGCCCTCAATTATCAACCCTCGCTCGCTCCTCAACCCGACGAGGGCTAAGGACATAGCGACTCGGTGATCCATCCAAGAGCTCACGACGCCGCTCTCGACTTTGCGGCGACCCCTCACCACGATGCTATCACCTTTAACCCTCACATCGACTCCTACTCTCTTCAACTCCGTTGGCAAGGACTCTAACCTGTTGGACTCCTTGAACCTGAGTCTCGAGCACCCCTCGATCACCGTCTCCCCTTCGCAGAAGCTCGCCAAGGCCAGGAGCGGCGGTACTAGATCGGGGTTGTCCTTGGCATCGAACTTGAAGCTGGACAGGTCGGAAGAGCCCTCGACCTCCAACCAATCGGGGCCCACGAACACCTTGGCCCCGACCTCTTTCAAGAGGCCTATGAACTCCTTCTCCGGTTGCACGTCATCCCTTATCAGCCCCTCTATCCTCACCCTAGACCCCTCGACTATGGCCCCTGCGACGGCAAAGAACGCCGCTATCGAGTAATCCCCAGGAACCACGACCACGACAGGCGTTAGGTCTTGTGGCGCCTCAATCTCGAAGGCCTTAAAGTCCTCAGAGACCTCGACCTTCCCCCCAAACTCCCTCAAGACTTTGATGGTCATCTCCACGTACCCCCTGGACTCGAGGGTCCCTCTAACCTCAATTCTCGAGGGCCTCCGTGCCTTGACCAAAGCCATCATCAGGGCTGAGACGAACTGAGAGCTCACGTCGCCCTCCACCGATGTACAACCCCCGTCGACGCCACCGCCGAAGACGACGACCGGCGGGGTGTCGCCATCGCCAAGTGCGTAACACTCGACGCCCAGCCGCCTCAGCGAGGCTATCAACGGAGCCATGGGCCTCCTCTTCAAGCTCTTGTTGCCGGTCAACACCACTAGGCCTGGGGCCAACGAGGAGATAGCAGTAAAGAACCTGAGGGTAGCGCCGGAGCCCCCGCAGTTTATTACGTCCCTCGGCTTCTTGAGCGAGCCGACGCTCTTCACTACTAGCTCTCCACACCTCTTCTTAATTGTTGCACCCAAGGACTTACAGGCCCTAAGGCTGGCTACAGTGTCGGTGCACATGCTAGGGTTCCTCAGTCTCGATTCTCCCTTGGCCAGCAATGCACAAGCCAAGTACCTGTGAGTGTACGACTTGGAGGGCGGGGCCGTCACTGTCCCTTCAAGCGCGCCTTTTGCTGGCCATATCTTTACCTTCATTCCTCAACACCTCGACTACCTTCACGTCCCCCTCGGCCCTTGACCACAGCTCGACGACCTCTTCTAACTTATCCTCGGGCACGACTGCAGCAAGGGCCGGGCCCTTGCCCGAGGGCGAGGCGGCGAGGGCGCCCCTCCTTAGCGCCTCGACCAGCAACTGGACTTGGTAGCCTAAGGCGGAAGCCACTACGAGCCCATTTAAATTCATGGCCTCTCGCCACTCGCCGCTCAATGCCTTGAGCCAGGCCAGCTTTAGCAAGCTCGAGTACACCCTCAAGAGCTCGGCCTCTCTTGAGCTCGTGTAGCGCTTCGACGGCGGTATTAGCAAGACCGCCTTGACTCTTTCTTGGACGTCGTAAACTCTAACAATCTCCTGCTTGTAGTTATCAGTCACCACCAAACCTCCAAGCAAGCTGGCAACGGCGTCGTCTAAGGCTCCGGTTACCGAGACCCCTGCTTCTATGCTGGCCTTAACGGCTATCTCAAGCACCTTTCTTGGGGGTGGCTCGTAGCCAAGGGCCCTCGCGACGGCCAGTGCCACGGCGTTGGATGCAGCGCTACTACTTTTCAGCCCTCTGGCTATTGGTATCTCAGACCTCGTGGTCACCAGCACACCATAACAACCATTGACCCCATACGCCTTGAGCACTTCTAGTGCCACGGCTCTCACCAGCCTCTCTCCCTCTATAACGTCGGCCTTTACGATTCCCGGCTCGTCCGTTAACTCGGCCTCAGCCTCAAGCTTTAAATTCACGCCCAAGGCAGCTCCAAGCCCTGTGGCCAACGCGTTCACTACAGTTATCGCCGCATGACTCACAGCGTGGCCCTTTCTCGACATGCCCTGTAAGCCACCTCGAACATTACGTCCAAGGGAGGCTCAACACCGAGCCACAACTTCTCGGCTTCAGCTGCTTGATAGACGAGCATGAGCAGGCCGTTTAACGTCTTAATGCCCCTCTTTTCCGCCTCCATCAATAAGGGCGTTTTCGGAGGATCGTAGACCATGTCGAAGACAAGCAACTGATCCTTCAAATACCTAGGGCTCACCGGTGTTCCGGGCAACGTCATGCCTATGGGCGTAGCGTTTACGAGGACGTCTGCCTTGGAGATGCTAGAGGCATCGTCGAGCCCTGCGTAGTAGAGCTTGGCTTTCGACGTCTTTCGTAGCCCTTCCACGAACTCCTTCGCCCTCTCCAACGTCCTGTTCAATAGGTAGACCTCACAGTCAAACATCGACAATCTGTAGACTAGGGACCTACCAGCTCCGCCAGCGCCCACTACCGCTATCCTAAGTCCATTTAAGTCGCCTAAGGCGTCAATAAGCGCTCTTAAAGCTCCATAGCCATCGGTATTGAAACCCTTAAGGACTCCGCTCTCGTTCTTGATCGTATTGACAGAGCGCGTGACTAGGACGTCGTGATCTGCCTCATCTAGGAAGCGAAGGGCCTCCGTCTTGTATGGATGGGTTAAGTTGGCTCCTTGGATCCGCAGGGCCCTTAATGACCTTAATGCGTCTGCGAGGCTAGAGGGCTCAACATTGAAGGCCACGTAGACGCAGTCGAGCTTCATGGCTCTAAAGGACGCGTTGTGAATCAGAGGGCTTAACGAGTGCTCGATGGGCTTGCCCATTAGGCAATATACCTTAGTCCTAGCCGTTATGCGAGGTTCAAGCCTAGGATCCTCCAAACCTCCCTGACCTCCTGCAGGCTCGATTGTCCAGGAGCAGTCTCAAGGCCCTCTCCCGGAGAGGCATACGTAAATGGAGCTCCGAAGAAGGGAGCCAATATCCTAGATGGCTTGCCAAGGGGGCCCATGCAGAACGCTATGGTCGGCCTATCGACCTTCAGTAGTAAGTTCAGAACTGTCAAGTTGTCGGCGGCCCTAAGGGCCTTTGTTACCACCTTCACTACGTCGGGGTTCAGTTTAGCGCAGAGCCCCCACGCCTTCATTAACCCCTTCATGCTCGGCGTTCTCTTTAAGTTATGGTTCGAGGCTATGACGCCGACACCAGCTAGTTTAGCTTCATTGGCCAAGCTCGGGGCTATAGGCGATGCTGCCTCGATATCCACGTACCTTGGATGAACCTTTAACGCCTCTTTGATGATCTTCGCTCTCTTCGCTTCGCTACCTTTGAAGAGCCCTCCTTCGTTCGCCCTCCTTACGGTAAGGACGAGCTTGTCAGCGTAGCGCGCCACCCTCTCGAGCCCTCTCATACTCTTTAAGTAGTCCACCCTGAGCTCGAGTAGATCGGCATCGGCAACTTTCTCCATTAATGCGAGGGCTTCCTCAACCGTCGAGGCCTTTATGCTGACGCACACTTTCAAGAGGCTTCACCTAAGGCCCTGAGGATGGTTTCCTCCTCCACTTCCTTAATGGCGATAGAGCCTATTTTCGTTGGAAGCGCAAGAATAGGCTTGCCATACCAAGATTTCTTATCCATTCTGATGAGCTTGAGGACGGCCTTGGGGTCAGCATTTAATTGAGTCGGCAAGCCCAATTTCTCTAAGACGGCCTTGACCCTGTCAGTATCCTTGAACTCCGTCACTAGCTCGGCCACTCTGCACTCGCACACCATGCCTATTGAGATTGCTCGACCGTGCTCTAGTCCCGATAGCCTCTCAATAGCGTGGCCGATCGTGTGGCCAAAGTTCAGCTTCATCCTCTCTCCTGTCTCTTCCCTTGGATCCTTGATGACTATTCTGATCTTGTCTTCAACACACTCGTGCACTACCTTATCGAGGAAACTCACATCGGTCAAGGAGCTCTTGTCAATTAATTCAATCAACTCAAACAGCTGTTGATCGAGCGCTATGCCATACTTCACGACCTCGGCCATGCCATTGACAAGCTCCTCTTTCGGCAAGGTGTTGAGGAGCTCGGGGTCTACTATAGTGACATGGGCTGGGTAAAATGTGCCCACGACATTCTTCCCCTCTAGGTTAATTCCCGTCTTACCTCCAATGGCAGCGTCGATCTGGGCCAGCAAGGTCGTAGGCACCAACGAGAGCAAGACCCCCCTCATGTAGATAGAGGCCGTGAAGCCTATTACGTCGCACAAAGCCCCTCCCCCCAAGGCCAGCAGAAGAGACTTCCTCGTGAAGCCCTTTCGAAGCAATTCCACTAACAGCCGCTCCACGACCTTGAGATCCTTCGCCAGCTCACCATCCTCAAGCACCGTGACGTCAGCTACTCGGTCTAGCAACGTTAGCACTCTATCGAGCCATAATTTGGCGACGTTCTCGGTCGTGACTATCATGACTTTAAAGGGCCTTAGCAAGTCGAGCTCGTCCTTGAGTCTATACAACGACCCTCTGCCGACGATAACTTTGCCTACTTCCGGTGAGGAATACACCTTAACCAAGTCCTCAGCTCCTCCATGAGCTCCTCAAACTCCTTGAGCGTGAGGCTTTGGGGGCCGTCTGAGAGGGCCGTCGACGGGCTAGGATGAACCTCGACCATAATTCCATCGGCTCCCACGGCCAACGCGGCTCTCGCCAAGGGCTTGACCAAAGAGCTCTTCCCAGCTGCGTGAGAGGGGTCGACAACTACCGGCAGGTGGCTTAATTCCTTAACCACCGCGACAGCCGCTATGTCCAACGTAAACCTAGTCGAGGGTTCAAAGGTCCTAATGCCCCTCTCGCACAAAACTACGTCCCAGCTCCCCTCTAGAAGTATGTACTCGGCGGCGAGGAGCCACTCCTCTATCGTGCAGCCAAAGCCCCTCTTGAGCAAGACGGGCTTCTTAGTCTTACCGACTTCTCTGAGCAGCGGGAAGTTCTGCATGTTCCTAGCCCCTATTTGGATCATGTCGACGTACTTGGCCACCAGCTCTACGTGCCTCGTGTCAAGGGCCTCGCTCACCACCGGCAGCCCTGCCTCATCACCGGCCTTCCTGAGGATCTTGAGCCCCTCCTCGCCCAGCCCTTGGAAGGAGTAGGGAGATGTCCTGGGCTTAAAGGCCCCTCCCCTCAGCACTTGTGCCCCAGCCTTCTTGAGTGACTTAGCCAGCTCTATCATTTGCTCCTCGTCCTCGACTGCGCAGGGCCCTGCTATTATGACGAAGTTCGAGCCGAACTTTACTCCCTTGACGTCGACTATGGTCTTCTCCTTGCCCTCGCTTTTCAAGGCCAGCTTAGCCTTCATTCAAGATCACCTTTGCTGCCTTGACTATCCCCGCGACTGAGAGTCCGTAGTGGTTGAGGAGTGAGAGGTAGTCTCGCGAGCATGTGCCGAAGGAGTCCTTGACCCCCACGCGCACGATCCTCGTTGGCCTCTTCTCCGCAAGTAGCTCCGCTATCGCCCCTCCGAGGCCGCCAACGACGCTGTGCTCCTCCACAACAATTAAGCCCTTGGTGTTGTAGCTGGCCTTTAAGATCGCGTCCTTGTCTAGCGGCTCTATCGTGTGCACGTCCATCACCATCGTACTGATCCCCATTTTCTCCAGTTCCTTGGCGGCCTCGAGGGAGAAGCGAACCATCACGCCGCACGCCGCGATGCAGACGTCGCTTCCGTCTCTCAACACGTTCGCCTTTCCCAGCTTCACTTCACCCTCTTCGTCGTAGACTCGGGGTGCGTAGTCCCTGCCCAATCTCATGTACACCGGTCCCTTCACGCTTAAAGAGTCACGGAGGAGCGACTTTGTTGACGGTGCATCGGCAGGTACTACGACCTTCATCCCCGTTATGACCCTCATGACAGCTATGTCCTCCAGGCATTGATGGGATGGGCCGTCCAAGTAGTCAGACAGCCCTGCGTGGGTCGCCGCGAACTTCACGTTGAGCCCGCCTCTAGCCACTAAGTTCCTTATCTGCTCCCAAGCTCTCAGGAGGAACATCGAAAACGTCGACACCAAGGGTACCATGCCCGCCACAGCCAAGCCCGCGGCCACCCCTACCATGTCCTGCTCGCTTATCCCCACCTCTACGAACCTCGTGGGGAACCTCTTTGCAAAGAGAATGGTCTTCGTCGAGGAAGCGACGTCAGCGTCCACGACCACAAGCTCCTCCATGAGCTCGCCGAGCTCCACCAGAGCCCTAGCGAAGGCGTCTCTGAAGCTCTCAACCCTCCTCAACTCGACATTCCTCCCGTCCTAGCTATGACGAGCTTGGGCCTCCCGTTCCTATAGAGCTCGGCTCGGATCATGGTCCTTAGCAGCGCCTCGTGGTCATGGCCGTCCACTTCCGCCACGTCCCACCCGAACGCCTCCCACTTAGCCCTGAGGGGTTCCTTCTTCTTTACAGCCTCTGTGGGGCCCGTTAGTTGATGATTGTTCCTGTCGATTATCGCTATTACGTTGTCGAGGCCGTGGCTAGAGGCTGTGGACGCGGCCTCCCAGACCTGTCCCTCGTCCAACTCGCCATCTCCCAAGATGACGTAGACGAAACCATGCTCCCCTCTCATCTTCATCGCCATGGCTATGCCGTTAGCCACGGAAAGCCCTTGCCCGAGCGAGCCTGTGGGCACCGCGACTATGGACGCTCCGGGCTCTGCGTGGGTTTGAAGCTTAGAGCCGAGCTCGCCTATACTCTTCAGCTCGCGCTCGCACAATAAGCCGTACCTGCACATGACTACGTAGAGGGCTGGGGCGGCGTGCCCCTTGCTTAGGATGAGAGCCTTGACGTTAAGTAGTCCCAGGGCTAGCCATCCCTCTAGCAACGCCAGTATTATGTCTAGGCAGGAAAGCGATGAAGTCAGGTGGAAGCCGTTAATGGGCTTCAAGAGCTCTACGAGCTCCTCCCTCAACGTTACGGAACAGGACCTCAACGAGCTCACATCGGGTTGCTTTAGTGCGTCGTCGCTTAATATGTTGACTATCAGGCGCCCCGCGCTCGTCAGGCAGGCCATTTTGTTATTGAGCTCGATCAGCCCCAGCTCCTTCAACCTCTTCGCGTTGAACTTGAGGGTCGAGAAAGACGTCCCGTGCTCCAGCGACATCCTCCTCAGCAAGGAGGTCAGGCTTCCTCGGTGCTTCGTGAGCTCCTTTAGTATGACCAACTGGTGTTCGTTGAGGGCGCGAGACAAGACCCTCTTGAGGGATTCTACTGCCTCGAATTGAATTGGCGCTGTGAAGTCTTCCAGAGGTATTGGTGCACCTCAACCACCAACCTTCTCCATACCCATCCTAGGGGTTCAAAATAAACCTTCTGGACAATAAACCGCGACCTACCTTTAGACAGCTCTAAAGGTCACGAAGGCGAGCCCTGCACAACGGGGTTTGTCTTCGTCGAAGCTTTCTCGCAAGCTCGTCAATAATTCAGTTGCCACAACTTGCCTTAACGCGGGCCCATCATGCCTTAGAGACCTTAGCCTAGCGCCCTGGCCTCCAATAAGCTGACTAGGAGCTTGACGTCTTCGGAGCTCTTAGCAAAAACGTGGATGTTCCCCAGCTTCACGTTTTCGAGGCCCTTCCCCTTGGCCACGTAGTAGGCCGCTACCATCTCGTAAAGGTTGGGAGGCCTGACGTCCCTGAGCTTGTACTCGGGGAAGAAGGCCAGTATCGTGAAGGGTATGCTCTTGTCTACATCGGCTACCAGCTCGGCTATCTTGGCTATCTGGTCCAGCTCGACCCAGCCGGGTATGTACAGGGTCAGGACCTCAAGGACGAAGCCCATGTCGACTCTAAGCTTGGGAGCCTCTAGGATCCACTTGTTAGTGGTGCCGCAGAGCCTCCTGTACACGTCCTCGCGGTAAGCCTTTATGTCGAGGCAGAAGGAGTCGACGCCTCCACTGGCCAGCACCTCGAGGTTCCTCGGCGTCAGGCCGTACCCATTGGTCTCGAGGAGGACCCACAGGTCGCTGCACTCCCTCTTTATCTCCTCAGCTACTCGAGCGTAGAACTCGGCCCTGCAGGCTACGTCGCCTCCCGTGAAAGCAACTATGTTCCTCGCAGGGCCCCACCCCTGCGGGCTCAAGACCACTTGGTCCGGCTTCAGGACGTTCGGGCAAAGCGGGTGCCTCTCGTCCCACAGGACGCACATGCCGCAATGCCTACACAGGTCGGTTGCGTGCCACATCGTGGCCCTCCACCTCGGCTCCCTAACGGTCACGATCTCCGCGTACTTCGTCGCCATCTTGGCTATGTCATCGGTCGACATCCACGCACCCGAGGCCCTCTGAGTGAAGTACCAGGAG
>JAAOZJ010000033.1 GCA_011605835.1 Thermoproteota archaeon | reverse complement strand
GTGGCCTACCCGTTTGTCGCGATTGCCGTGGGGAAGGCCAGAGAAGTGCACCCAGTGGCTTGGGCACTAGCGGCACTGAGCGTGGCGCTCTTCGCCATGTACCCCTACTAAGCTCGGGACGGCTCAGCTCAAGCCCAAATCCCCAATCCTTCCTCTTTTCCCACCCCCACACAACCGCATTGGGCAATGACTAAGTGGGCCGAGCTTTCAAGTTCGCCATCCTCGACTCCTAGACCTTGTAGGCCTCTATAGATGCTCCAAGCCTAGGCGGGTTGAAAAGCGGGTTGAAGGTAGATGGGAGCTCCGTGCCGTTGGGCTCGACGGCCGCCCACGACCCCACACCAATCGTTCGTGAGGTGCGGGCGAGGTGGAAGTCCTTGGAGGGCATCATAAAACACCTTGAAACGCCAACAAACGCCTTCCGAGGACAAACGGACTGGACAAGGAAGAAGAGTTCTCAGAGGAAGGTCTGAGGCCGTAGAGCTGAAGATCAACGACTTTTGCTTGTGCATGTAAATCGATAAACTCAACGTAGGAGAGTTGTCGATCGACGACGTTTCAAAACTATGCTCACCATGAGTGGCAGAGCTAAGAGGATCCCTCGAAGAAGCCCCTCAATGTGTAATAGAGTATTAGAAGGAAGACGACCAAGAAAGCAACGATGAAGATCACAGGAATCAATAGGGCTAGCAATCCAGAGATCCCTATTGGGGGCAATGGGAATATCGTCACGATCCCCTTAGCCCCCGCCAACCCCGTGGACGAGATGGCCATCAGTACGGAGCCCACAATTATCAGGACAATACCTATCGACATGAACAGGAAGGGCCTCAAGGGGCTCGTCGAGGGCCTCGCAAGCGGCTTGGCCTCTTCAACCACGTAGCCCCCTACTATCGCGACCGCCCCTTGAAGGGCGAGGGATCTGGCGTCCTCCTCCGGTATTATTGCCTCGTCCTTGGGCTTGTAGGGGCCGTAGATGCTGCCGTCCCTGCCCACGAAGGCCCCCACTTCCTTCAGGAAGACCACCTTGACGTACCTCACCGCGACCCCCTCGACTCAAGCTTTAGGAGCGCTAAGCGAAAAGCTCTGCGCCTATTTTACTAGGCTCTCAACTGACTTGTAAGCGTAAGCGGTTGTGACATAACATGGACCGAGAGTACGCTAAGGACATCATATGGTTCTTCGAGTTCATGGAGAGGAGGCGTAAGAAGAAGAGGAAGAGGACCTACGAGGACTTGGACGAGAGGCCGACGTAGTCACTTCGTGCATGTTCATCGACCGACGAGGAGGGTAGCACGTGGGCGTTGCCAGCTCTGCGATCGCTACTTAACGCAACGAACCTAACGAAGGGCTATCATTAAGCGAGCCCATGCGAAATCGTATACGTTCTCTCGCGCTCACAGATACCTCATGCACGCTCACCGTGACCGAATCTCTTTGGGCTCCGGGAAGACCACGTACTTGGACTTCACGAGTAGCGACGTCGCGATGGCGCTCTACGTGATGGCCTTCACCGCGTTGTAGCTGGTGAACCAAGAAATTAAGAGGGCTGTAGATCGAAGTTCGTCTGCTTCAGCTAGGTTTTTAAATGGCGGTGGCCAAAAAAAATGAGGAGGGACAATTTTTGGCAGTCTCCATCCCCGTGCCTTCCGAGGAGGAGATCTTCAGGTGGTTGCTCGACCTCTACTCGTTCGGGCGCAGAATCCCCGGTAGCGAGGCTGACCTCAAGGCCGAGAGGTACCTCCGCAACAAGCTTGTAGAGTTCGGCTTCGAGGACGTGCGCGTGGAGCCCATAGACGTCACGCTCTGGCTGGCCAGGAGGTGGGAGCTGGAGGTCCGGCCGGAGGGGGACGAAGCCATCAAGTTGCCGTGCTTCTACGTCCCCTACTCGGCCCCGACGAGCGGGCTCGAGGAAGAGCTGGTGTACGTGGGCGAGGGGCGCCCCGAGGACTTCGACAAGGTCGACGTGGAGGGGAGGGTGGTGATGGTTAGCGTCAGGTTCCTCCCCCCTGCCCGTGTCCCTCCTCCGCTCCATAGCGTACTTCACCTACGACCCGAGGGAGACGATAACGCCGAGCTGGGTGCATCCGGCGACGTGGATACGCCTCAACTGCATGGGCATGGGCCTCGTGCAGGGCGGCTACGACGCCTACGAGATTGCGCGCGAGCGCGGTGCCGTCGGCTTCGTCGGCGTGCTGGAGGACTACCCAAAGCTCGGCGACGAGCTCACCTACTACGCCCCATACGACGGAGTCATGAGGTCCTTGCCGGGGGTCTGGGTGAGCAAGGAGGTCGGGGCCAAGCTCAAGGACTTGCTCGGCAGGGGCAGGGTCAGGGCCAAGATTGTCCTCGAGGCCGAGGTAAGGCCCTCCGTGACGCACAACGTCTACGGCGTGCTACCCGGAAAGACGGATGAAGTGATCATAGTTCACTCCCATCATGACGGTCCCTTCCAAAGCGCGGTCGAGGATGCCTCGGGTTGCTCGGTCGTCTTGGCATTAGCAAAGCATTTCTCCCAGCTAGCTCGGCTCGGCGAGCGGATGAACAGGACTATGGTCTTCCTCTTCACCGCGGGCCACTTCTACGGAGGCGCCGAAGGAATAGGTCAGAGGGCCTTCATAGAGACCCACAAGGAAGACATCGTTGAGAGGGCCGTGATAGACATATGCATAGAGCACGTGGCCAAGGAGTGTATAGAAAGGGACGGGGCTTGGGTCGTGACTCAAGAAGTCGAGCCCAGAGCGATATTCACGACGGGCAACCCCTTGCTCGTGGAGATAGCGAAGAACGCCATTGTCAAGAACGGGGTCGAGAGGACGCTCGTACTACCGACGAACACTCCGATAGACGTCCCGACGGACGCGCACCTCTTCTGGAGGAATGGGGTCCCGATCTACAGCTTGATAAGCGGGCCCGTGTACCTGTTCGACGCCTCGGACACGCCCGACAAGGTGGCCAAAGACCAGCTCCCGCTGTTAACGAAGATGTTCACGGACATGATAAGGGAGCTGAACAAAATCCCCGCCGAGAAGATAAGGGCCGGAAAGTGACGCGGCGAAATCGGCTCTTACGGCCGAGACCCGACCTTCAAGGCCGAAGGGTCAGGACCACGCGGCCCTCCCTCTTCTCCAAGAAGCCTTCTTTGGCCAAGAGGTCGAGCGCCCTCTTCAAGTAGAGGGGGTCGGGGCGCGACCCGTACCAGGCCTCGAATAGCTCCTCCACCTCGCTCAACGTCAGGGAGCTCTTGCCATCCCTCGCCGACGATTCCAGGGCCACCCTGACGAACTGCTTGTAGTCGTCGAGCCTGGACCAAGGGAACTGATACCAGACGAAGCTCTTCTCCTCCCTCACGAAGTAGTCTGGCCTCACCCTGCAGGCCGTCGACTTCCAAACCAAGGTGGCCGTCCTCAGCTCAGGAGATCCCCAGCCCTCCTGCACGATGCGCTTCGCCAGCTCCATGTGGTAACCGGTCACGACTATCTCCTCGACCAGCAGAGACCTCTTG
>JAAOZJ010000089.1 GCA_011605835.1 Thermoproteota archaeon | reverse complement strand
TCTTTAATGAGGTGCTGTCTGGTCCACACGTTCTTCGGAACCTCTTTTGGAATGTGGATCGACCTCTCGATGACATCCAAAGCTGTCTGCGTGGTCTCCTCTTTGCGGAAGGTCTGGCTCAAGATCTTCTTCCTCAAGTTATCCTTAGTGGGCAGGAGGCCCTCCTTCTTGCACATGACCAAGGCCCTCGACCTGAGGATTAAGGCAGAGCCGGGGCTCTACAGGGCGGTCGTGAAGGGCTTGGCCGAGGGAACCATGCAACCGATAATGGCATTTGCAGAGTTCACGATAACATAGGGGGCCAATGGTGACCGAGACCTCGTAACCTTCCTCAAACCTCTTTTTAGTCCAGCATCAGTTAAAACCTCACTTTTAAGGCCGGGTAGCTCACCTTGAGTTGGAGACTTCGTCCTTCAGGGCGGGAAGCCGCCAGTAAATTATTCCAATCCTTTGTCACGTCTGCATGCGTCATCTCACGACCATCTCGCAAAGGTCGGAGATTGCCATCAGCTAGACTTCACGTCAACCTCCTCTCCACGTCCCTGAGCTCGACGACGTTTTGGCCACCAACCTTCCTCACGACCACGAGCCCTTTCCTCTCAAGCCTCCTCACTAACCTCCAAGCAGTCGCCTTCGGAAGGCCCAGCGCTTCCCTGATCTCGACCTCCAATGCCCTACCACCTTTTGCCCTCAGCACCTCAATGGCCTTTGCCTCGTTTTCGTCGATGCCCTCTAAGCTCGTGGCCCTGACGACTTTGGCCCTCCTCCTAAGCAAGGTTAGTGAAAGGGCTGTGGCTATCGTTACTACCCCGACAGCCGCCATTAAAAGATACGTAAAGGGGGCTTGCTGTGGAGGTGGCGTCCCTCCCTGAGGAGGCGATATCGTCGGGGCCTCCAAGACGTAGCTTATCTCCCAAGAGCCTCTCGAGAGCTTTAAGACGAGCCTCCCGCCCTCGCTCTTTATCGAGGAGGGCGGCGCGTTGAAGTACATTATCGTGGCGTTCTCGGGGAGAATCAACGTCAGGGGGTACGGGGTCGTAAACGAAATGGTCCAAACGCCCGCCGACTTGGAAGTGAGCGCCTCGGTGTCGTACTCCAAGACCACTTTGGAGGCCCCTAGAGTATAGATGGTCATATTCGCCTTGTCCACGTCGTAGGCGAGGGGCTCTCCCTCTTCATCAAAGACCAGGACGTTATGTATTGAGCTGGAGAGGAGCGTCAAGGTTATGGAGGGCTCCGTTGGATCAACGACCGCCTCGACCCTCACGTGCACCCACCCGTCTCTATAGACGGTCGCGATGGCCCCTTGCACTGCATATCCTTGAGCGTGTGCTTGGGCCGCTAAGGCCGAGAGGAGGGCTAGCAAGGCGATGCTTGTAACGAGCGCAGGCCTTAAAGTGGTCGCGGGCAACGCGACTAACCCCGGCTCCATCTCTAAGTTTCACGCAGAGCCCTAAAGCCCTATCCAAAAAATAACTACCTTGGCGACCTAGACTTGGACGCTGGCGAGTAATCGATGACCGGGACAATGCTTGTCATAGCAATGAAAGCTCGCCCAAATACGTGGAAAGCACCTCCGTAGCGCTCTTTAACTTGCTCTTAGTTGAAGACGCGATACCATGGACTTAAAATCCCGGTCGACGAACCTTTCGCTTTAGCCTCCTTAGCCACCCGCTTCGAAGATCCTCTTCGCCAGTGCCTTCCCGATATCCACTACGCGCTTCATGTCCTCGTCCGTCGGCGGTCCATTGATCTCAAGCGCGTCGACCACCTCGACCTTGAGGTCCTTGAGCATATCTTGTATCTGCCGCACCGCACCTCCGCCCCATCCGTAGGAGCTCAAGACTGCGGCGAACTTCGTCGGCGGCCGCAACGCCTTGAAGAGGTACGCGGCGTAGATGGCCAGCGGATGGGCCCCGCCCAAGACCGTCGGAGCGCCTAGGACGATGGCTCGCGAATCCACAAGATCTTCGACGAGGTCGCCGACGTCGGTCACGATTAGGTTGTGGAGGGCCACCTCGACGCCCTCGGACGCCAATGCCTCGGCCATCTGCTTGACCATCGCTTCCGTGCTGCTCCACATGCTGACGTATACTATCGCTGCCTTCGGCTTGGTCTCGCCAGCCGCCCACCTCTTGTAAGCGTCGAGGATGAGCTCAGGCCTCCTGTGTATGGGGCCGTGGCTCGGCGCTATCACCTTGATGTTTAGTTTCGCGATCTTCTCGAGGGCCTTTTGCGCCATGGTCCTAAAAGGCATCATTATCTCGCCCCAGTACCGTTTCGCGTGGACGAGCAGGTCCTCGACCTCGTCGCTGTAGACGCCCTCGGCCAAGTGGGAGCCGAAGAAGTCGCATGGGAAGAGGATCCCGTCCTCCTCCAAGTACGTGAACATGGTCTCGGGCCAGTGGAGCATCGGTGCCTCTATGAAGCGCAAGGTCTTGTCGCCCAAGCTTATGGCCTCGTTGTCGGCCACCACCTTGATCCTCTCTTGCGGGACGCGGTAGTAGATCTGGGCCATTTTCGCGCCCCTAGCCGTGGCCACGAGCTTGGCCCTCGATGCGACCTTCATTATGTATGGTATCGCCCCGGCGTGGTCGGGTTCCGCGTGGTTCATGACTACGTAGTCTATGTCCTCGATGTTGGCGAGGGCCCTGATCTTGTCTTCAAGATCCTTCTCGAAGCCCGGGTTCACGGTGTCTATCAGGGCCTTCCCGCTCTTCCCGATCACGAGGTAGGCATTGTATGACGTGCCCTTTGGAAGGGGAATTAAGGCATCGAATATCTTGCGATTCCAATCTCTTACTCCGACCCAGTAGACCCCCTCGGCTATTTTTACTACATTTCTCTCCTTCACGTCCGCCTCCCCCTTATTACGAGATCAAAAGTCGTACACAAGCTATGTTTTGTCTATGCTACAAAATATTTACACTTTTCCCCGAAAATCGTAACTATGAAGGGCCGGAATTTCGTCATGAGGAAGGAGCGGTGATGAGGTCCGGTCCCGACGCGCTACCTTTTCATGTCGCTTGTAGCAGTACAAGGTTGTCGAGTAATAATTACAATAACAATGATAATCACAATCTTACATGGCAATGCCCTTGGGTTGCGCCGCTCGCTGAGGGATCGCAAGGCCTCGAAGCGCGCTTCGAAAGGCTCTCATCCTCGGTCTCTATGGTGTTACGGATCTGTCAAGACTTTGCATGGCGTCTTTAGGATGACGTGAGAAGTATGGGAGCTAGGTCATATATTACTTCATTCCGGCTCTTTGAAATTTACTTGAAGGCCATCTCGGCCGAGTAAAGTGCTAGCGTTGTTTGAAGAGAATAGCTTGAATGTTACTACGATTGATTAACATGACGACGGTCACCAAAGCAATCTAAGAGGTAGCATCTTGAAGCCCTCCCACATTCAGCTCAGCGCCTCATTACAGGGGCCTTGATCACAAGCGCTGAGGGAGAGGCTAAACAGGGAGGCCGAACAAGGCCTTGAGGACGGTCGAGCCGACCTCCACCACCGCCAAGACTATGGCAAAAGCCGCTAAGACCCCTACGCTCACGCTCAATATAGCCCTCCTCTTTCTCATGCCCAGCACGTACGCTATGAGGCTTCCAGTCCAAGCCCCCGTAGCCGGGAGCGGGACGGCGACAAAAGCGACGAGGGCCGCGAACTCCACTTTCTTCCACTTCCTCGCCCTCTCCCTAGCGTAATCGATGACGCGACGGTAGACCTTCCGGAGAAAGCGGGGGCCCCTCCCTTTCAGTATCACCTTCTTCTCAAAGACGTCGAGGGCTTGCAGTACCAAGGGCGCTACTGCTAGGTTCCCCATCAAACCCGCAACAAGCCCCAACGTGTAAAGCACAGGGTCTTGCCTGAAGAAAACGTGGGCGAAGGGGATGGCACCTCTTACCTCTGAGATCGGAAGGAAGCCGAGGAGCAGGACGAGCAGCACCTCCATTATGGTGTCTCCGCTCACGCCTCGTCCCTCGCCGTCTGGATCAAGGCTGTGTTGAAGTTGAAGAGCTCCTTGGCCTTTTCGTAGTAGTTCTCGTGAAGAAAAGTCTTAGATGTGGAGTTCAAGCTCAAGTACCACTTCACAAGCCTGAAGTACTCGCCGAGGGTCCTGTTCAGAGCTAAGACCTTCCGCTTGTTCGGCTTGAAAAACCTTTCCGACAACGCATACGCGAACGTCCTTCTGCAAGGGAACGTCCTGAGGCTCTTGGAGAGAGGGGCTTAAAAGCTTCTCGCCATCCCAGCCGTGAAGGGCGAGGTTTTTCAGTTAAACCTATAAATGTTCGTGAGAGCAAAGTCACGCCCGACCGCCGTCCCCTGTCTTGAGGTCAAAGGAGCACGACTTTGACGCCCTCTTCAATCGCCGCCTCGGCCTGTCTTCTGTCTGAGGTCAGCAGCGACAGCCCCTTTCTCTTGGCCAAGGCTATGAAGATGGAGTCGTAGATCGTGGTCTTCCTCCTAACAGCCACGGAAAGGGCCTCCTCGAGGAGCTGGTCTTGGCCCTCGACCCTCACGATGCCTGAGTCGAGGAAGGACCTCGCGACCTCCTTAGCGTAGCCCTCCTCAAGGTCGCCCATGATCACTCGCTTCCATAAGGCGTTGATAGCCTCTTTGATCGCTAAGTTGAGGGTCACGCATCCTTCTTCCAAGTACCTCCCGACCTCTTGCCACCCCTCCTCTCTCAGGAGGTACTTTGCTAGGGCCGAAGAATCAATGACTATCACGGTCTTCCCTCACGCTCCTTGCGGCGAAGCCCGGGGGAGCGGGGGGCATCTCCCTGAGGATCTCGTCTAGTTTCTCCAGCGACTCCTTGAGCCTGACCCTCCAAGCTAGCTCCTCTAAGTAGCTCCTGACGGTCTCGCTCACGTTGATGCCCCTTTCCTCTAAGTACCTCTTAAGGCCCTTTCTGACGCGCACGCTTATGACTTCAGACATGCGTAAACATATATGTATACGATCAAATAAGCATTTCGTGGGCCAGCTCGACGCTGGACGTCGAGGAGGCGAAGGGGTTTGGGCCGTTAAGGGAGGGATCACGAAGGTTTAAGTCTTAATTCTAGCGAACCTGCTATCTCTTTTTGTGGCCAGCTCGTCGTCCAAGGACGACATTAGGATGAGGGTCTGGAGGGAGCTCTTGAGAAGAGGGGTCGCCCTCCCTCCCTTCCCGATATACGGCAGGATACCCAACTTCAAGGGGGCCGAGGAGGCAGCCCTCAGGCTAAGGGCTGTGGACGATTACTCGAGAGCCGAGGTGGTGCTCTGCAACCCGGACTCTCCTCAGAGGCCCGTGAGGGAGGTCGCCTTGAGGGACGGGAAGATCCTCATAGTCGCCACCCCGAGGCTTTCCAAGGGCTTCGTCGCGGTCAAGGAGCCGAGGGATCCCGCCTATGCCTCGACGATCAGGGGCTTCATGGAGCTGGGGAAGCCCGTCAAACCCGGCGACTACGAGGTCGACGTCTTTGTCGCTGGCTCGGTGGCTGTGGACTTGGAGGGCTACAGGCTGGGCAAGGGGACGGGCTACTCGGACGTCGAGTTCAAACTATGGAGCAACGCGGGCTCCATAACGGACAGGACCTTGAGGGTCACCACGGTCCACGACCTCCAAGTGGTCGATAGGGTCCCCCGAGATTCTTGGGACGTGCCCGTGGACCTCATCTTGACGCCGACTAGGTCTATCTGGACTGTTCAAGCCAAGAAGATCGGGAGGGCTACTTGACCTCGTGACGCCTGCGACGCCACCAAAGGGTTTAAGCCTTGTCCAAACACCATTAGTGTGGTGTAGTAGGGGCTTGGCTTGCCCTGTTAAGTCTTATGATGGCTTCAAAAATGAGGTGCAACGTCCTCACTGAGGAGGAGGCGCAGGAAGAAGCTGTGAAGGTCAGCAACTCGCGTGCTCGAGTTGATGAAGAGGGCCGACGCACTCCTCGACGAGGTCGCAGAGCTCGTAGTCAGGGGCCCAATCAATGGCGTTCCGATGTTAGGCGAGGAGACGTCAGCGGATCTCGCGATTGTGGAGGAGATGACGGAGCCTACTAGCGCTCAGGCCGAGGGGCGAGGACCGTGACCTCTCGGCCTATGACGTCGCCGGGCAGGTCCTTCCTAAACCTCACCACGGCGACTCCTTTGTTGCCGTGGGGCTTCAGGACCGTGCCCACGTATTTGTTGCCGTGCGAATCCTTCAGCACGACCTTTCTGCCCACGAGCTTCGCCACGTCTGCCTTGCTTTCGCCCAGCTTGACGAGGAGCTCTCTCGGGTACCTTCTCTTCAGGCCCAACCTGAAGTTCATGACCCTGCCGGAGATCACGCCCAGCCCCTCCTAGGCCAGAGGTGCTGTTAGAGGTGTCTTAAAAGGATGCGGTCTTTCGGCAAGGCCCGATCGTATGGGAGGCCTTCGGGGGTCGAGGTCGACGTCTTAGTGGTATGCGAGAAGAACTCGGTGGCGAAGGCTGTGGCCTCGGCCCTTAGTGACGACTACAAGACCCTCAGCGTCAACGAGGTCCCGTGCTATTCGTTCGTGAAAGACGGGAAGAAGTGGGTCGTCATGGGCCTCAAGGGCCACCTCATGGACTTCGACTTCGACGCCAAGCTCAACCAGTGGGGCTCCGTGGATCCCAAGGAGCTGTTCAAAGCGAGCCCCGTGAGGGTCTTCCGCGAGGAGAGCTTGAGGTACGTGGACGCCTTGAGGGAGCTCGCTAGGAGGGCCGAGGAGGTGGTCCTGGCGCTGGACGCTGACGTGGAGGGTGAGGGGATAGCCTTCGAGGTGATGGACGTGGTGAGGGCCGTGAACCCATACGCCGAGTTCAAGAGGGCTTGGTTCTCGAGCTTGGACAAAGGGGAGCTCCTCGAGGCGTTCAGGAACTTGAGGGAACCGAACAAGCGATTGGCAGACAAGTGCTTCGCGAGGTCGATAATAGACCTGACTGTGGGGGCCTCCTTCACGAGGCTTCTGACCCTAAAGGTCAGGGAGGTCGAGTCCTCGGCCCTCCCCAAGGGCCACTTCATAAGCTACGGCCCTTGTCAGAGCCCCACGCTTTACTTCGTGGTCAAGAGGGCCATCGAAAGGGAGAGCTTCCAGAGCCAGAAGTTCTACAGGGTCGTGGCCAAGCTGAAGGTAGGCGACAGGGTCTTGGAGGTTGAGCACGCTAAGGGAAGGTTCGGCTCCAAGGAGGAGGCCGAAGAAGTCATGGCGAGGGCCGGAAAGGCTACGACCGCCGAGGTCGAGGACGTGAGAGCTACCAAGGCCAAGAAGGAGCCCCCCAAGCCCTTGGACACCGTCGAGCTCGAGAGCTTAGCGAGCAAGCACCTCAACATAAGGGCCAAGAGGGCCCTCGACATAGCCGAAGAGCTCTACCGGAGGGGCCTCATAAGCTACCCGAGGACCGAGACCCAAGTGTACCCGCCCTCGGCCTACGAGAGGTTGAAGGCCTTCGCCAACCACCCAGAGTTCGGGGACTACGTGAGGCGGTTGCTGGCCGCGGGGGCCAAGCCTACCTCGGGCCCCAAGGACGATAGAGCCCACCCGCCCATCCACCCAATCAGGGCCGCCACGAAGGACGAGGTGGAGAGGGCTCTCGGTAGGGACGGCTGGAGGCTCTACGAGCTCATAGCTAGACACTTCATAGCGACGTTTAGCCCACCGGCCCACCTAGAGGGCAGGAGGTACGTCTTCAACATCGGCGGGGAGGGGTTCACGTTCGCGACCCTGGAAGTCGTCGACGAGGGATTCTTCGCGATATACCGCTACGATTACCCGAAGGAGGTGCCCCACCTTCCCGTCAAGGCTGGGGACAGGGTCCAAGTGCTGTCGGTCGAGGTGAGAGAAGGGCGGACGGAGCCCCCGCCATACCTCTCTGAGAGCGAGCTCCTGAAGCTCATGGAGAAGTGGGGCATCGGGACCGACGCGACGATGCAGGACCACATCCAGACCAACGTCGACCGAGGCTACATGTACATAGAGGCCAAGAGGTGCATACCCACCGAGCTGGGCAAGAGGCTGATAATGCAACTGGAGAAGCACGTGCCGGAGCTCGTCAGGCCGGAGATCAGGGGGATGATGGAGAGGGAGCTGGCTAAGATAGCTTCGGGGGACGAGGAGATGGAGTCCGTGATCGCTAGGGCGAAGGAGTACTTCTTCTCCCAGTACCTGAAGCTCGAGGAGAGGGTCTACGAGGTCGCCAAGAGCTTGGCAGAGGTCTCCTCGAGGAGCATCTCGGAAGTAGAGAACCGATCTAGAGGTAAGAGGAGGGTTAGAGGCAAGAAGCGGTCCAAGAAGGCTTAGATTGGGAGCGCGCCGATTCTAGCTATGAGCGAAGCATGATAGCTATCACGTGAGCGAGCGCTCCTGCGACGATGGCTACGGCCAAAGTCGTCATCGCTATCAATATCGCCCTCTTCCACCCGAACTCTCTCACCAAGGCAGCGAGGGTGGCGACGCAAGGGATGTATATCGAAGTCACAAGGGCGAAGGTGTACAGCTGAGCTGGGGTCATCACCTCCGACAACTCCCACGTCCCCAAGACCTCGGCCAACATGACGAGGGCGAGCTCCTTCCTCAGGAACCCGAAGACCAGGGGGATCGCGACGGCTGCTGGCAGGCCGAGCAGGCCTACAGTTAGTGGAGCCATGGCGGGGACCAGTTGCTCTGTCAGGCCCACCGCGCTTAGCGCCTCTAGCGCGGCGCTGGCCGCTATTATTATCGGAAAGGCGACGATGACGAAGCTCTTGGTCTTGCTCCAAGTCTTGAGGGCCGTCACCCTCAAGCTCGGCCTTCTGTACGCTGGCATCTCCATTATCAAGTCCATGGGCTCCCCGGGCGCGACCTTGTAGGCCAACCTGACGACCATCAACAGGACCAAGAAGACGACGAGGTATATGGAGAGAGCTGGTAGCACTCCGAGGTACCTCCCCACTGCCCCCAGTATCACTATGGTCCTGGCGGCGCAGGGGACGAAGACCGTCGCGAGACCGCACAGAACTCTCTCTCTGTCGGTCTCGAGGATCCTACAGCCCACGCAGGCGGGGACGTTGCATCCGAAGCCCATCAACATCGGGAGAACTGCCTTGCCGTGGAGCCCTATCCTGTGCATCAGGTTATCGGTCAAGTACGCTACGCGCGCCAAGTAGCCCGAGTCCTCAAGTATCGACAGTACCGCGTAGAAGGGCACCACGTAGGGCAAGACCACGACGAGCCCCGCCACGAAGCCTACTACTAAGCCGTCGACTACTATCCTCACGGCCTCGGCTGGCAGGCTGCTCGATAGAAGAGCCCTCGCGGCTTCGGCCAGTGGATCCCCCACGTAGGCCTCTATGGCCTCGGACAGCAGACCACCGATGTAAAAGACTAGGCCGAGCATCCCCGCTATGGTCGAGAGTAGAATCGCGTAGCCTAGCACGGGATGCGTGGTTACGTAGTCGAGGGTCCTCTCCCACCTGACCCTCGGAGGGGCCACGACCCTCTGGACTCGGGAGACTATCTCCGATATCTTGGAGTATCTCTCCGAGGCTATAACTATGGGCGAAGGCTCTCCGTGCATTTCCTCGAGCTCCATAGCAAGCTCGTCGGCCAGCTCGAGTACCTCGGCGCCGCCCTCACACTTGGAGACCATCTCTGCAACGAGGTGATCTCTCTCCAGGAGCTTTATGCTGACCCAGCGGGGTGGGTACTTCTCGCTCAGGGCCAGCTTCCTGACCTCGCTCTCCAAGCGCTCAATCCTCTCCTCGACCTCCTTGCCGTACGTCAGCTGCTTGGCCGTCAATCTCTCCCCCTTCTCGACGGCTTCCACTATCGTTTGTAGGAGCTCGTTGAGGCCCTCGCCGGTTATGGCAACCGTCGGCACGACCTTGACCCCTAGTGTCTCGGAGAGCCTCTCGTGGTCTACCGCTATGCCTCTCTTCTCTGCCATGTCCACCTGGTTCAGGGCTACTACCAGCGGGGCCTGTAGCTCGATGAGCTGGAGCGTCAAGTAGAGGTTCCTCTCGAGCGCCGAGGCGTCCACGACGTCCACGACGACGTCGGCCTCACGTGAGAGCAGGTAGTCCCTTACTATGATCTCTTCGACGGAGTAGGGGGAGAGGGAGTAGGCGCCGGGGAGGTCTATCACCCTTATCCTGTAGCCCTTGAAGTACAGGACACCCTCAGCCTTCTCGACGGTCTTGCCGGGCCAGTTCCCCACGTGTTGGCTGAGCCCCGTGAGCCTGTTGAAGATGCTGCTCTTACCGACATTGGCATTGCCGGCCAAGGCGACCGTAATGCTCCTCAAGCAGAGCCACCTAGGCCCTTGACGGCTATCCTCGAAGCCAAGCCGTAGCCCAAGACGACCCTGGTGCCCCTGACCTCGACCTCCACAGGACCTCGGAGCGGGGCCTTCCTGACCACCGCCACCTGCACGCCGGGCGTCAGGCCCATCTCGGCCAGCCTCCTAGCAGCGCCCAAGCCGCACGCTATAGACACGACCACGCCCCTCTCGCCCGGCTCCATGTCGCTGAGGGGCTTCAGCTCCTCGACCCTCCCATCGAGGTCCGCTAGCGCCTTGTAGAAGCTCTCGAGCAAGTCCTTCGTCAGCCCGTGCCTGTGCCTCCAGTGCCTGCCCCAGTCCCTAACCTTGGCGCTCCACCTGTCTTCGCCGTGGACGAAGCGGTCGTGTATGAAGAGCTCCCTATGCCTCAACACCCTCTTCAAGCCCTCGCCGGTGAGCTCGTAGTGACCATCCTTCTTGACAGCCAGGCCTCGTTGAATCGCCTCCTCCATCATCTTCTGGACCTCAGCGATGGGCTTGCCCAGCTCCTCGGCTATCGACGCATCATCGGGGCGGAGCCCCCTCCTCTCGAGGGTCATTATCACTTCCAAGGCGCAGTCCAGTGTATCGACCTTCTCGCTCAAGCACTCACCCTCTAAGGCTCAAGGGCTCTTGACGGGTCATATCATTAGCTCCTAGCTTTATACGTCTTTCGGACCACCTAATTAGGCTAGCCTAATTTTTTGTCCTCGCGCGAGGTAGTGAGGATCTTCATCAGCGTCAAGTCGTGGAGGGTCTCGTCCAGTACCCTTCTCATGGCGTCCAACTTGTGCCTCAGTCCCGGCACGAGGGATCGAGGGTACTCCAGAGGCCATATCAGCTCGTAGATCCCCTTCATCAACTCGTATAGGCGCTCGGCCTCGGACCCGTTGCCCCTCCTCATCTCCTCTAGGGCTCGCCTCCTAAGTTCGCCTATCAAGTCCGCCATGCCCAAGACGTACGCCTCGTCCGCCACTTGGAGCTCCTCGAGCGATGGGAGCTCCCTTCCTTCTATGATCCTCACGAGGGCCTCTGCCTCGACGTACTCCTGTGCCAAGGCGTCAAAGGCGTCAAGCTCGAGGTCTCGTCGCCTGGGCCTTAGCTCCTCGATTATCTCCTTGGCCTCCTCGAGCCTCTTCTTCGCCTCCTCGATGTGGCCTCTGTGGGATAGCGATACGGCCTCGCCGCAGAGCCTGATGCCGCTTCTAGCCTTTAGCGAGAGCCCTTCTCTAGCCTCGACCTTACTGGAGAGCCTCGCAGATATGCCCTCGATGGAGGCTTTGAGCTTGCTTAAGGGGTCCGACATGGCCACTACTTCTGCAGGCTCGCGAGGTATACCCTCTTGGCCCTCTTGAATATCTTGCTGAGGTGTTGTTCGAGCAGCTTGCCCTTCCTGGTGAGCTCGGCTTTGGAGACCGTGTACGCCATCGGGCAACCTGCGTCGACCGTCGGGCCCTTGCCCAAGACGTAGATCACAGGATAGAGCCTGCAACTCATGGGCCTGTACGGGTATATCTCGCATGTCTTCTCGTAGGGGTCGAAGAAGAAGCAGTAGCCGTCCACCTTCCTCAGCTTTAAGTAGGGGCCCGACTTCACCGCAAAGTCCTTCTTGTCGTAGCCGAGGGCCTCTATCCTAGCCACGTCCTCGCTCGAGAGGTATATCTCGGTCCTCGAACAGCACTTGCCACACCTGATGCACTTCAAGCTCTGGCACCATCCTGTCTCTACGTTTTGGGGAAAATCTTTAAAGTTTTCCCCTCGAGGTCGCCGGTGCTACTACCTTGGCTTCATGAAGCCCTCATGTGAGAGACCGACGGGAATGGAGGCATCGTCCTTTTGTGCCTCGAGCCCTCGACCCTCCTTATTATGGCGTTGACCACTTCTAAGCTCACGCCGATCCTTGACGCAGCCTCCTCAGGTCTATGACCCCTCTCGTACACCAGGTAAAGCGTTGAGTCTATGATGTCGTAGCTCACGCCGAGCTCTCCCTCGGCGGTCTGTCCGGGCCAGAGCCTCGGACTGCTGGGCTTAGAGGCTATCCGATCGGGGAGGCCCAAGTGCCTCGCCAACCTCCTGACGTCAGTCTTGTAGAGGTCGCCTATGGGCAGAATGTCGACCCCCCCATCGCCATACTTTGTGAAGTAACCTATCATTATCTCCGACTTGTCGCCCGTACCGCACACGAGCATGTTCATAACGTTGGCTACGTAGTACAAGAGCACCATCCTGACCCTGGCCCTGACGTTACCTGCGGCGACTACGTTGCCTTCGGCCCTATAGGGGTGCCCCTCTATTATGGCGTCGCACATGGGCGCTATGTCGACTTCTTTGGCCTCTACGCCGAGCTCACTCGCGACCGTCCACGCGTCCTCTAGGTCCTCCTTGGGCGTCACCCTGTGGTCCGGCATTATCAGGGCCTTAACCCTGTGGGCTCCGAGGGCTTTAACGGCCAAGCAGGCGACGACCGAGGAGTCAAGGCCCCCGCTTAGGCCTATCACCAGCCCTCGAGAGCCAGCCTCCTCGACCTTCCCCCTAATGAAGGAGCACACCTCGCGCTCGACGCGGGAATTGTCCAGCTCCGGCAAGACGAAG
The DNA here is from genome assembly GCA_011605835.1 of Thermoproteota archaeon. GTDB lineage: Archaea > Thermoproteota > Methanomethylicia > Nezhaarchaeales > WYZ-LMO8 > WYZ-LMO8. The sequence continues at coordinate 1,984 of JAAOZJ010000089.1, read as the reverse complement.
CCCATAATTCGTGAGCACCTCCCTCAAATGGCCGGATAGGGGGCGCTCTCGCTCTTCCTCTTCTCCGCGTAGTGGTGCTTCAAGGCCTTGGCGTAGACCTTGCCGAAGTCCGTGAGCTTTATCGCCTTGGCCCTCGCCCCCGACTCGCTTATCAACAGACCCTTAGACGCCAGCTTGTTGACCAGTCTGCTGAACTTGTTCTTGACCCTCGGATCCTTGGGGTCCTCGCCGCACCACTGAATGAGGGTCTTTATGGAGTCCGCCTCGCCGCCCTTGCCCTCCAGTATCATCAGCGTCCTCTCCTCCTCGTACGAGAGCCTCTCGAGCCTGAAGCCAGGTAGAAATATCTCCTGTGGCTGGAGGCCCCTCACGCTCCTGACCTTGCTGAACCAGGACTGGAACTCGGGCGAGTCCACGTCTGGGACGTACCACCCCCTCTCGGCCGGGGGGACTACGTAGAGCCTGACCCCCTGAAACATGAGGGCGACCGTCACGACTGCCCCGTAGGCCTCCTTAGTCGTCGACGTAGCGTCTATGTAGACCCTCCTCCCGAGGTCCTCGACCTCCCTCCTAACGACAGAGTATATGGCTGAGAATACGTCTTCGTAGCTCTGGGGGTTCACCGATATTATCTGGGGCTCCTTGCCTGCGAACGTCAGGACTTTCTGCAACTCCTTGGCGTTAAACCTAGAAGCATAGCCATATTTGTCCTTCTTCTTGTCTTGGACGAGAATTATCTCATCTATGACCTCCCTTGCCTTCCAAAAGTTTATCCCGTCTATTATCCTCACGAAGTCGTGGCCCACGAAGCATATGAAGGTAGCCATCATCGAACACCGAGGCCCTTTTCTCACAATAGAAGTTCCCTCAACGCCTTTAAAACATTACCGATGAACGCTCGCGGGCGAGCCATCAGAGGGCCTTCAGGGCAGAGCCGCTACGAGCTGGGGGATCGCGATCGACGCGACGAACATCACGAGAATTGTGATTAAGAGGGCCACCTCGATCCTGCACTGGGCTGAGCGGCTCAGCGCGGAGGACGTGAGCATTATGGCGAGGAGCCAGAGAACCACTTGAGCCGCCGCTCTAGCCACGACAGCCACGCGCAACAGGGGCTCTATCGCCACGAATATCGCTATAGGGAACATGGAGAAGCCTGCCTCGGCCAAGTACCGAGGGAGCCTCCTCAGCTTCTCCTTGGCGCCCGCGGACGCCAACATGAAGGACGTCAGGGCCACCGCCAGCCAGCTCCAGATGAAGCTCGAAGAGCTCAGGAAGGTCACGGAGGTGGAGCCGACCCACGTGACGCCCAAGAGCACGCCGTTGTACCAGCAACTCAAGGAGCCCGCCAACAAGACCGCGAGGGCGAGCAACGGCATTAGCTTGCCTCTGCTCTCTAAGAGCATGAAGAACCATCGAGGGAAGAGGAGGGCTTGTAGCCTGCTCGCTGTGCTAATGGAGCCACCGGCCTTATTCTTTATCATCTCGATGTTGCTCTTCAGCATCTCGTAGGCCAAGAGTCCCTTCTCGGTCAAGGCATACCTCCTGTCGCTCTTCTGGCAAACTAGGTCCTCCAACTGATCCAAGTTGTAATAGATGGTCCCGACGCTGAGGTTCAGCCTCCTCCTGAGCTCTGAGAAAGTCAGCCCCTCGGGGTTCTCGCCTAAGAGCATTATTATGCCCCTTCTGTGGGGGTTCCCGAGCGCTTGATAGATCTTGAAGAGGTCTGCCTCGCTGATCAACCTCTCTACCTCGTCCTTCCAGCGCTTACGCCTAACACCTAGTACGTTCGTTTATGGGAGATAAGGATTTTTGAGCGCTGGACCTAGCGTGCGGGCAAGCCCTCTTGCCCTCAAAGCTTAAATATGCTTCACCCCGCCTCAGTAAGGCGGTGGGGTGAGTTTTGAGCAAGGGTGTCTGCCTTTTCAAGAGAGAGCGCCGCTGAAGAGCTACTGCGTAAGCCGACTAAGATCAGCGACGTAGA
>JAAOZJ010000069.1 GCA_011605835.1 Thermoproteota archaeon | reverse complement strand
TTGACGCTAACACCCTCGTGCGGTATGACCTTAACATTGACCATGAGCGGCTTGTTTATCGGGTGACCTATGCGGCTCAGCATGTAGACGTAGACCTCTTTGACCTTGCGCGTCTCCTCGTACACCCTCCTCGCTATGTTGGTCGACACTATGTTGTATATCTTGCCTATGTGACTCACGGGGTTCTTCCCCGCCACGGCCTCCAAAGACATGTACCTATTCGGAGTTATGAGCCCGTTGGCCCTGTTTCCCCTGCCAGTATTGCCATCGTCTCCTGCCTCGGCCGAGGTCCCCGTCACGGTTAAGTACACGACTCCGAGCTCGGGCTTATCTGCGGCATTTACCTTCACGTCCACTTCGACGTCGTACCTAGACGCTATTTTCATCACGTCCTCCTTGACCTCCTCCTTGACCTTGAGGTAATCGTCGAGTGATTTGACATAGGAGCTTATCATCGCGCAGGCCACTGTCAAGTCGACCTTCCTGCCCCTCCTCAGCGCTAAGACCTTTATGTCCTCTCCGACGGCCGGGTTCTTCTTCTTGTACTCGGGAGAGTTTAGTGTCCTCTCGACTTCCAACACCAGCTTCTCAGTCTCCGTTAGAGGGGCGTACCCAACTCCGAAGGATGTATCGTTGGCAAGAGGCACGTCCCTGCCTAACTCGAAGACCTTGACGAGGTCGACGGACCCCTGCTTTATCTTGTAGTCGAAAATCACGTGGTTATCGGGGTCCAAGTGCCTGAAGGTCTGCTTTACGCTGTCCCTCATGGCCTTAAGGGCTATAGCTCCTATGGGTACTACGTCGACTGAGTCCTCTTTCATAACATGGGTTACTGCGCGCCCAGCCACTACGATGTAGATGGGCTCGCACACAACTCCACCACCGAACTTTGGAATAGCCCTGCCGCCCACTATCAAAGCCTTATCTACGTTGTGGTGCAATATCGTCCCGTAGTTCTCTAAATAGTACTTACATAGCTCTCTGCAGACCGCTTCTGAAATGTTATCGGCCAAGGTGTCTGGATGCCCTTTGCCCTTCCTCTCGACCATTTCGACCTCTTGCTCGTACACGGCTTTTTGGGCGAGCTCCTCTATGGTTATGAAGTTGGTCTCTTCGGGCAAATCGACCACTCATCCTGGCTTCAATTCAGAGCTTCTGCCACTGGTCACTCTTTTAACTTTACGAATAAAATGTTGCTCCCCCTGATGAGCACTTTGCCATATTTGGCTATGGGTCCCTCGTCCTCGTCTATCTCCTCGGCGTCGTTTAGGAGCAAGTTCATGCATTGGTCGCATTTTTCGAGTATTCCGCGACAACTCCTTCCGTCCTTAAGCCTCACCACGACTTCGCCGTTAACGGCCTTCATCAACAACTTCAAGGGATCGCTTCTGACCATGTCGTCTCACTTCTCCATCACACTTTTCTACTTTTCACAACGTTTGCTAAAAATTTATTGCTGTTAGCTCAACATGAGAAAGATTTTAGTCGTGAAAGCCTCCTTCTAGTGCAGGTGGCGCTTTAGTTGACGACAACTGTTGAGGCGGCTAAGCGAGGGGTCGTCTTAGAGGAGTTTAAAGTGGTCGCTTTAAAGGAAGACGTGGACGTGTCGTTCGTGGTCAGGGGGGTGGCCAGCGGCAGGATAGTGGTACCGAGGAACGTTGTCAGGAAGAACGTGGACCCCATAGGGATAGGCGAGGGTCTTAGAACAAAGGTTAACGCCAACGTCGGCTCCTCCATGGATCTTTCAGACGTCAACATGGAGGTCGAGAAGGCTAAGCTGGCCGTCAAGTACGGGGCCGACACAGTGATGGACCTCTCAACGTCGGATCAGATGGACGAGATACGCAGGGCGATAATAAAGGAGGTGACGACGCCTGTGGGCACGGTCCCAATATACGAAGCGGCCCACATGGCTTTGAAGAAGTACGGCTCGATGGTCCACATGACCGTAGACGACATAATGAAGGCCATAGAGTTGCACGCGAAAGACGGCGTGGACTTCATGACCATCCATGCTGGCGTAACTAGGGACGGCGTGGACTTCCTCAGGAAGCATCCGAGAGTAGCGGGCATAGTGAGCAGGGGAGGGGCCATCATAGCTGCATGGATCATACACAACGAAAAGGAAAACCCTCTACTCGAGAACTACGACCTAATACTCGAGCTAGCGAGGGAATACGACTTCGCGATAAGCTTGGGAGACGGCTTGAGGCCTGGTTGCCAAGCCGACGCCAATGACGTGGCGCAGATGACGGAGCTCCTCACGGTGAGCAAGCTCGTCAGGAGGACCAGAGAAAGAGGCGTCCAGGTGATAGTTGAAGGTCCGGGTCACATGCCCATAAACCAGATAGAACATCACGTAAAGCAAGCCAAGATACTCACGGGACACGCTCCTCTCTACACTTTAGGGCCCATAGTGACCGACGTTGCTCCAGGTTACGACCACATAACATTAGCTATAGGGGGCGCGTTGGCTGTGGCGGCCGGGGTCGACTACTTGTGCGCAGTGTACCCCTCCGAGCACTTAGGCATACCACTACCGGAGGACATAAAGCACGGCGTGATAGCTAGCAGGATAGCCGCGCACGCCGGAGACATCGTGAGGCTTGGCGGGAAGGCCCTCAGATGGGACTTAGAGATCTCCAAAGCGAGGGCCTCTTTGGACTGGAGGACTCAATTTAAACTTGCCATCGACCCGGAAACAGCCATGAACATCCACAGGAGGGTGCCTTCAAGGAGCGGGGCTTGCTCGGTATGCGGCGAGTACTGCGTGTATCTCATACTCTCAAAGTTCTTTGGCCAGAGGGCGGGGCAAAGGAATTCTGCGAAGATCTGTCATCAAACTTCTTGAGCCGCAAGCATTTCTGCGTAGCTCTTGAGTATGACCCTCTTGTGCGAAAGCCCTAGGGCCGACAACACGCTTGCTATTCTATAATGGGCCTTCTCCACGTCATTTTCATCGACCAGCACTTCTACCTCTAGAAAGGATCCTAGGCCCATTACTTCGTCCACATTGACCGCGCACCCATTGAAGCGAAAGCTCGTCCTCCTCTTTCTAACAATCACGCTCTCCCTAAAGCCGAGCCCCCTTAAGAGGCGTAACATGTTGCCTTCATCTCCCTTCCTTATTCCCACCTCTACTTCTAGGTTCTCCTTCAGGTCCTCTGCAGCCCTTCTGCTCTTGAAGATCAGCTTGGCCCCGCTACTGCTCCTCCTTAGTTTAAGCGTCTTATCCGCGCCAAAGGAGGGGTCGTAGGAGCTTACGAAAAAGAGGTCCTCTTCCTCTTCCTCATGAATCCTCTCGGGAGGGCACAGATCCCTCAACAACTCTAAGATCTTCGACCTCTCTTCCTCGCTTATGGCTACCTTCGCCTCTACCTCTATCAACCCAGCCTCTCCTCTAACTGCAGGAGCAAGCTCGTTATAACCTCCACGCCCTCTCTTTTCTTTAGCTTCCTCTCCAACCTCTTGGCCTCGCACCTCATGCCAGACCTGTTGAGCATCTTCAATATCCTGGCTATGGCCTTGATGCCGTCCGAGTTCAGCTCGCCGTTGTTACTCATGGCGTCTAGGTTATCCACGAAGTCCTTTATCGCCCTCTTGATCTCGACGACGTACGTGTAGTCCCTCTTCATTTCCTAGAACTCTCCTTAGCGCTGGCTTAGTTAAAGCTATCTACCCCATGTGAGTAGTAGTAACAGGCGCGAAGAATACGGTGGCCTCCTTTGTGCGGGATATTTGGATGCACGTCGCTCAGGGAAGGCGTCTCAAGGATTATTTACGATTCTCTTAAGAAGCTGGAATATAGAGGCTACGACTCCGTGGGTTTGGCCACGACGTACGGCGGGCACATATTCGTGAAGAAGGATCAAGGGAGAATAGAGGAAGTCGAGGGGAAGTTAGAGATAAGCAAGTTGCCTGGGAGGTGTGGAATAGGGCACACTCGATGGGCAACTCACGGGGCCCCCTCGAAAGAGAACGCCCATCCTCTGACGGACTGCGAAGGCAGGATAGCCGTAGTCCACAACGGCATCATCGAAAACTACTTAGAGCTACGCGAGAAGCTGGCCTCGGCGGGCCACAAGCTACGCTCTAGGACCGACAGCGAGGTCATAGCCCATCTGGCGGAAGAATTCCTTAGTAGGGGTTTGACGATAGAGGAGGCCGTCCGCCACGCAGCACTTTCGTTGAGAGGGTCTTACGCCTTCGCACTCATCTCAGCGCTTCACGACGACGCTATAGTCTGCGTTAGGATGGAGAGCCCCCTCGTCATAGGCATTTCGCGCGACTTCGTGTGTTGCTCGTCCGACGTCCCGGCCCTTCCCCCAGACGTGGAGAGCGTCGTAATCATGAACGATGGCGAGCTGGCCATCTTGACCCCCCAAGCAGTGACGATAAGGGACTTAGGGTCGGGCCAACAACTGCCGCTCAAGCTCTTAAACAAGGAGAGCATAGGCGGCTTGGTGGACAAGGGAGGCTTCGCACACTACATGATCAAGGAGATACGCGAGCAACCCCAAGTGGCGCTCAATGTCATAAGTGCGCCGCGCGCTTTCATACTCAGGCTGGCCAACGAGCTCGTCAAGTCCGATAGGGTCTACCTCGTTGGCTGTGGGACCTCGTACCACGCGTGCATATTCGGCTCATACCTCTTACGCCTGATGGCAGACATAGATGCTCACCCCGTCGTGGCCTCGGAGTTTCACGATAGCTGTACAAGGATAACGCCCAGCACTGCCGTTCTGGCGATTTCGCAATCCGGGGAGACCGCCGATGTGTTACAGGTCTTGAGGGCCCTTCAAGACAAGGACGTCAAGTTGCTGGCCTTGACCAACGTTATGGGCTCCTCGATAACTAGGCTAGCCTCGCTATATGTGGGGCTTTACGCTGGGCCAGAAATGGGTGTCGCAGCGACCAAGACTTTCATCGCGCAACTCTTAATGCTCACGAGGATCAGCATAGAGGCGGCTCGGATCGAAGGGGTAAACCACGACTTGACCTCAAGCGCCGAGAGGTTTTTGAAATCTTCAGCACCTCTCATCGAAAAGGCTATACTGGTCAACGAGCTGCAGACCAAGGACGTAGCGATCGACTTGGCTTCGAAGACCAACGCTTTCTTCTTGGCTAGGGGCATAAACATAGTCACGGCCCTTGAGGGGGCCTTGAAGTTAAAAGAGATAAGCTATATTCACGCCGAAGGCTATCCTGCCGGCGAGTCAAAGCACGGGCCCATAGCCCTAGTAGAAGAGGGCTATCCCTGCGTCTTTGTATGCCCTCGCGATGAGACCTATAACAAGATCATAGGCAACATAATGGAGATGAAGGCTAGGGGGGCCTTCGTCGTCTCCTGCGTAGAAGAGGGCGACAAAGACGTCAAGGAGATATCGGACAGGACTTTCGTTCTCCCAGAGATAGAGCCTAAGCAGCTGACGCCCGTGCTCCATGTAATACCACTTCAACTCTTGGCTTATTACGCTGCGCTAGCTCGAGGTTGCGACCCCGACAGGCCCAGGAACCTCGCCAAATCCGTTACCGTCACTTAACCTCTCTCAAGTCTATGGTGTCGAAGACGTCGGGACCCGTGCTGATTATGGTCACAGGGACCTTCAACTCATCTTCTACTTTCTCAACGAACTCTTTTACTTCACGCGGCAGTTGGTCGTACTTCCTGACCCTTGAGGCCGAGGGGAATAGTGCGTCTACCCTCGTGAGAGCTACTTGGGTTGCGCTATTGGCTATGATGGCTCTCTTCGCGAGCTCGAAGTTGAAGGGGGCAACCCTCCTCCTCCTACCAGTCACCGTCGCTACCTCGACCAGTCCCAGCCTCTCTGCCTCCTCTTCTGAGAGCTCACCCGGTAGAGGGCCTCCTCCAACTCTGGTGACGTAGGACTTGAAGACCACGATGACCTCATCGACCATTTTGGGGCCTATGCCCACCTCGCTACAGACGGCTGAGGCTGTCGTGTCTCGGCTCGTGACATAGGGGTACGTCCCGTGGTACAAGGATAGGTAGTATCCTTGCGTGCCTTCGAGTAGCACGTTCTGGCCTTGCTGTATCGCCCTCCAGACGATCATGAGGACATCATCCAAGTACTTGCTCAGCTCTTTTACATCGCGAGCGAGCCTAGCCACCCTCCTTACTCTGTCGACTATCGCCGCTCCTACTCCTTGCCCTGTCGAGCCTATCTTGGAGATTAGAAACTGATCTTCCCTTTCCCTCCTTACGTGCTCGTCCTCGATTATGGATGCTTGAGGGTCTATCCTTAACCTATCCCCGGCGTTCGTGAGCTCTATCTCTCTCATTAAGACATCGATCCTCACGTTGGCCCCTGCGGCTATGCATAGCGTGGCACGAGGGTTTACGAATCCGCAGGGCACGATCCTCAATCTGTACTCCTTATCGTTGAAGACCACGGTGTGACCAGCATTTACCGAGCCCGTCCTGACAGCGACCCTTACGTCGTCCTTTAATGAGAGGTAGGCGCATACCTTCCCTTTTAGGGGGCCGAAGCCTTTCCCTCGTCTCCAAAGAAGCCTCCAACGACTACCGTTAACAAGCCTCAATCCCCCAGTATGGCTTCAAAACCTTTTCGTAGACCTCGTCCACGACTTTTAAGCCTTCCCTCTTCACCCTTTCAGAGGAAGTGGTCTTGCTCTCTTCTATCAGCGGCATACCTATGAAGTACGCTATGATATTGTAAATCCCTCGTGCAAGCCCAGGACCGTAACCCCCTTCGAGTACGAAGACGGCCCCCCTCGTCATCCCTTTGTCTATGAGCCCCTTGACGAGCTCGGCTATTTTGACGTACGAGTTTAGCGAGAGGCCCATGGACGTCAACGGATCGTCTTTATGTGCATCAAACCCCGCTGACAACAGCAAGACCTCGGGCTTATACTCTCTCAGCACCCTTTCTACCACTTTCTCTAAGACCTCTCCATAGACGTCGTCGCCTGTGAAAGGTGGAAGTGGGACGTTGATGTTGTAGCCCTCCCCCTCCCCCTCTCCCACCTCGTTGACGAATCCCGTGCCCGGATAAGCCGTCCTGCCATCTTGGTGAGTACTTATATATAGGACTGATCTGTCTCGGTAAAATATCTCCTGAGTACCGTTGCCGTGATGGCAGTCAAAATCAAATATCGCTACCCTCTTCAGCCCGCGCACCTCGATCAGGTGTTTCGCTGCTATGGCAACGTTGTTGAAGAGGCAGAAGCCCAGAGTCGGAGCCCCCAAAGCAGCTCCAGCCCTGCCCGCGTGATGTCCTGGAGGTCTCTCCAACACAAAGCAGACATCAAAGCCCTTGTCCAAGACTTTCTCGCAACCGTATATGCTAGAGCCCGCAGCGTAAAGGGCTACCTCGAAGCTCTCTCTCGATATTTGAGTATCGGGATCTATGTACCTCGCGCCGCTCGCAACAGCTCTCTGTATGTACTCAACATAGTTCTCGTAGTGGACCCTCGTCACGTCGTTTAGCGAGGCCTTAACCGCCCTCTCCACCTTGACCTTGGCAAGGACGCCTCTTCTGCTGAGCTCCTCAATCACTTCCGCGAGCCTTTGAGGGCCCTCGGGATGGTAGGGGTCAGGATTATGCTTCATGAATATATCGTCATATACTATGCATAGCGAAGTCATCCAAGACACCAACGACCTCTATCTACGCTTTAAACTTTAAATAAGCTTCTCACGCGATTAAGAGAACGGTGCATGGTAGTTGAGCTCGAGGGTTGAGCTAAAGCCGACGCGAATGGAGCTGATAAACTTACGCCGTAGGAAGAGACTTGCAGAAAGGGGTCTAGCCCTTCTCAAGGAGAAGCGCGATGCTTTGGTGATGGAGTTGCTCTCATTGGCTAAGGAGTACCAAAACTTAATGCTTGAGGTTAGGGGGAAGCTCGAGAAAGCGCTGAACCAGTTGGCGCTGGCCAGAGCCCACATGGGGGTCTACAAGCTCAACGAGGTCATAGCCTCTCTAAGACCCCAAGTAGCTATAGAGGTCAAGACTAGGAATATAATGGGCGTCACGACCCCTGTGTTCAAACTCGTACAATTGGCTGAGGCTGGCGTCCCGCCATACAATTTGCTGGGCACAACGGCCTTCTTGGACGAAGCCGTGAAAGCGTTTAAAGACGCGTTCGCCTCAGTGATAAGGCTCGCCGAGATCCAAGCAGTCGCTAGGAGAATCGCGGAAGAGGTCGAGAAGGCTAAGAGAAGGGTTAACGCCCTTGAGAACATAGTGATACCAGCAATAGAGAGGAACATGAAGACCATAGAGCTATATTTAGATGAGCGAGCCCGCGAGGACGTGTTCAGGTTGAGGTTGCTGAAGAAGAAGCGGGTGAAGAAGTAAGTATTCAGGCGCCCTTTAGGTACAGTATCGCTCTCGCGAGATCGCCCTTAGTGGCCTTTAGCGCCCTCCTAGCCTCCTCGAGACTTACGCCTGCTTGGGATGCGACTAGCTGAACGTCCTCCTCTGATACGCTTATCTCCTCCTCTATTGCTAAGCCCTTCTCCTCAACTTCGCCAATCACTTGAAAGATCGTCTGTCCTCCGACCTTCATACAAGTGACTTGGGGCTTTTTGATCACTAATTCTCTGTCCCGAAGCTTGATTATCACGCCCTCGACGCCCTCCACTTGTTCTATTGAGAGCCCCGCCCTCTTAACCGACTGCATTATCCTCTGCAATTCTCTCGGGCTTATCTTCACCTTCTACACCTCTTCTTACTTTTACCGCTACCCCTGAATTAAATGCTAGCATCTCGTAACTTGACAGCATAGCACGACCGACAGCAAGCAAGTTGTCATCTTCGTCTACCACAATGACTTCGTCACCACATCGAACTTCAGGGTCCACTTTAACGACGTGCTTTGCGAAAACACTCCTCCCTTGCCTTATGAAGTCTCTGACGTCGTTCTTGACCACCACTCTAAGCCTTGGCGGCTTAAAACGCTCTTTCAGTAAGCGAGCGCCCTCGAGCGTCAAAGCTAGGAAACCGTCGTTCCACCTGATGGTTGCTAGAAGCCTGCCGTCGAGGTCATAAACGTACCGCGGCTTTCCCGTTCTCTTCGAGATCTCCACTTTCACTCCTCCTGAGGTCAGGGCCTCTCCGGCTCCCGGCCCGAACTGATAGTCAGCTCGCATCTTCACCAGTTCGACTAAGAACTTATCACTTAAATGGGCCACAACACATTTATCCCAAATTTCGCAAATTAATACCTATCAGCCGTAAGTGAGGTCTCTGCCATGTCGTGTGAGCTTTGCGGCAAACCAATTGTCGGCAAGCCTGTTAGAGTTTGGATAGAAGGCTCTCAGCTTATGGTATGCCCCCAGTGCTCCCGTTACGGCTCGATAGTAAGGCCGAAGGCTACGACCCGTCCTAAACAAATAGCGAAGCGCAGGGAGCTCAGCATGGGCCTCGAGAGCACCGTCCTCGTAAGCAACTACAACGTCCTCATTCGACAGGCTCGAGAGAATATGGGCCTCACGCAGGCTGACTTAGCGATGCTGATAGGCGAAAAGGAATCAATAGTGCGAAGGCTGGAGAGCGGTCGTATGGCCCCTACTTTGGAGTTGGCCAAGAAGATTGAAAAGGTGCTGAAGATAAGGCTGTACGAAGAGATTCGCCAGGAGCAAGAGCTACCCAAGCCCCAAGGACTTCAACTGACATTGGGCGATGTGGCTGTGATAAAAGAGCGTAACAAATAGGTGAGGCCCCTAGCTCTAAGGCTTTGCCCTCAGTTCTTCCCCAGCTTCTCGACAATTTTCTTTAAGAAAAAGCTCACGTTAACTGCCTTCTTAGCGCTTATGGGCACGACATCGTAGTGACAGGCGATTCTCTTCACTAATTTGATGGACTTCTCAAGCCTAGAGTCGCCTACTAAGTCCATTTTGTTGGCGGCTACTATCAGAGGTTTGTTGTCACCTGCTACACCGGATACGATTGAAAGAGACGTCTTGAGTTTCCTCTCCATAATCGAAGGCGCCTCAGAGACATCTATGAGCAATGCTATTACATCGGCTAGCCTCAGCTCCACAAGTGTTGCATGAAAGGCATCAAGTACCAATTGGGGCATTTCATCGATGAACCCGAGGGAGTCCACGATTATGAAGCTCTTTCCGTAGGCGTCGACCCTCCTAGCGCACGTCTCTAACGTCGTAAAGGGGCCCAGCCCCGTCACCTTGCTCTCCTTGGCCAAGAGGTTGAAAAGAGTAGTTTTACCAGATTGCGTGTAGCCAGTCAGAGCAACTATGGGCAAGTCGACTTCCTTGCGCCTAATCACTACTTCCTCTTGCCTCTTTTTCAATCTCTCCAGCCTCTCCTCTATCACTTTGATCCTCTTCCGTGCGAACGATATATATGCCTCGTAAGGGTAGCTACCGAGAGACCCGAATCCCATCTTCTCGCTACCGAAGCCCTTTAGCCTCACAAGCTCTCGCGCCCAAGGCAAGGTGTACTTTAGCCTCGCGAGCTCGATCTGAAGCTTGGCTTCTGATGTGAAGGCCCTCTTGTCGAAGATGTCGAGGATTAACAGCACCCTGTCCAGTATGTTCACGTCTAGCCCCAGCTCCTTCTGCAACCTGAAGTACTGTCCGGGCTTTAGCTCGTTGGCGAATAGCACTGTCTTGACTCCGTACTTCTTCACCCTGTCCTTAAGCTCTCGAAGCTTCCCTGGTCCTATCAAGTAGCCAGCGTGCGGGTTGCTCCTTATCTGTATCACCTTGTCAACGATGAGGTATCCGCTGTTCCTCGCTAGCTCTTCTACTTCGCGCAACCTGAAGTCATCGCTCTTCTGGAAAACCCCGACTATTACGGCCTTCTGCAAAACCCCTCTTCACCTTAAGACCCTGATTTTCTTGCCCCTGACGCAGGGCTCGATCTCGATCCTCCCTCCCTCAAACTTAAAGTTGAACTCATCCCCCTCGTATAACCAGTCTAAGAATACCGCCAGGGCAGCCACCTCGCTATGAGGTTGATTGGTTATGGAGACGTTGTAGTCAGCCACCTCGTAGAAGTACCTGGGGACCTTTGGCCCTCCCACAAGCACCAACAACTTACTCTTGCCCCTAATTTCCTCTATGAGTTGGGGTAGGGGTATGCCGTACATCGTCAAGTGAACCACGCAAAAGCCTTCCTTCTTGGCTTCTTTTATCGCGCTCATCAGATCAACGCCCGTCTTTACGGCGAAGCTTCCGCCAAAGGCTTCATTCACCTGAGCTATCCTTCTCTCCAAGCTCTCGTCTTTCGTGTCAAACCAGGCCTCGTGAGCTCCGAAGGCTCGAGCTACGAGGGCTAAGTGCGTGCTAACTCTCTTGTCCCGCGAAGGCCTATGACCATACCTTAGCACTATTATCTTGATCTTGCACACTAGATAATAACTGAGTCAGCATTTTTAAACTTGCTAGGGGCTCTATAAGTCAGGTGCAAGAACGTAATGGTCTCCAGAGCGCCAGTGCACTACGACAAGGAGTCTTCAGACGTGCTGATGAGGCTAATTAGTTTGCTCTGCGGCGAAGACGCCGTCAAAGTGGTCAAAGTAATGCTAAACGAGAGCGAGGTGATCGACGAGTTCATAGCCGAGAAAACTGGTATGAGGCTTAATCAAGTCAGGCGAATACTCTACGACCTCCTCGACAAGCGCATAGTGACCTACAGGAGGGAGATCGATGAAGAAAAAGGCTACTTCCTCTACTTTTGGTCTTTAAACAAAGAGGGTCTGAGAGAGATCGTGAAGGAAAGGAAGAAACTCGTCTTAAACAGGTTGCGTGAGAGGCTTCGATATGAAGAGCAGAAGGTCTTCTTCGTGTGCCCAAACGGTTGTGGTGATAGAATACCGTTTGAAAGGGCTCTGGATCAGCAGTTCAAGTGCTTTCAGTGCGGCGCAATGTTGCAGAACTTCGACAACCAGAGGATAATCGAAAAGCTTAAGGCGAAGATCGAGGCCTTGGAGAAAGATCCGTAGACGCGCACTGAGTTTACGCCTATACCACTATCAGCTGAAGGTAAAGTTGCGCAAGGTTTATCTCGCCTTAAGAGTCAGACGCACTTTGTGTGGGTGCCTATGAAGTACATATTCATCACAGGGGGTGTCCTGTCAAGCGTAGGCAAGGGGGCCGTGACGGCATCAATAGGCAAAATGTTACAGGTCAGGGGCTTCTCCGTAACGGCGATAAAGATAGACCCATAGGCCTGTGAGGCCGGGTAGACATAAACGTCGACGCCGGGACCATGAACCCATAGGCTCTAAGCTCGAGCTTAGAGCCGGGCATACATGCATGGCGAGGTCTTCGTGACAGAGGATGGAGGCGAGGTAGACCTAGATCTCGGCCACTACGAGCGCTTCCTCGACGTAGACTTGTCGAAGGACAACAACATCACGACGGGCCAAGTCTACATGGCTGTCATAGATGCTGAGAGGAAGGGCAAGTACCTCGGCAAGTGCGTGCAAATAATACCGCACATAACCGACGAGGTGAAGAGGAGGATACGATCTGTGGCCCAGAGGAGCAACGTTGACGTGACGCTCATCGAATGTGGGGGCACTACGGGAGACATAGAGGGCCTCCCATTCCTCGAGGCCATCAGGCAGATGAGACTCGAAGAGGGCCCCTCAAATACCCTCTTCGTTCACGTGGCCCTCGTGCCAATACTTGAGGTTACCGGAGAGTTCAAGACGAAACCCCTCCAGCACAGCGTGCAGGAGCTTAGACGCATCGGCATACAGCCCGACGTAGTGGTAGCGCGGTGCAAATACCCGCTGGACGAAGACTCCAAGAAGAAGATAGCGCTTTACAGCAACGTCCCTGAAGAAGCTGTCTTCACCTCTTACGACGTCGAGTGCATATACGAGTTGCCGATGATATTGGACGAGCAAGGAATGGGTAATTACATATGCAGGCGACTGATGTTAAACAACGTTCAAGCAGATTGGTCTCCTTGGAAAGAGGTAGTGATGAGATACAAATTCCATAGGTATGAAGTTAACGTCTGCATGTGCGGCAAGTACACGAAGTTGAAGGACTCCTACATAAGCATAATAGAAGCCCTAAAGCACGCAGGCGCATCCCTTGAAACCAAAGTCAACATGACTTGGCTTGAGGCCACGCTACTCGATCAAGGCGAAGAGATACCGAAAGAGTACCAAGAGATTTTGGACTCGTGCGACGGTGTAGTAGTTCTGCCGGGCTTTGGAGCACGCGGTGCCGAGGGGAAGATAAAGGTCATCAAGTACGCGAGGGAGAACAAGATCCCCTTCTTGGGCATATGCTTTGGGATGCAATTGGCCGTGGTGGAGTTTGCGAGAAGCGTCGCACGTCTTAAGGGCGCGAACACGACGGAGCTGGACCCATCTACGAGCCACCCAGTTGTGGACTTACTACCTGAACAACATCGCGTCGAGGAGATGGGCGGAACGATGAGACTGGGGGCCCAAGCCACCGTTCTCGAGCCTGGAACCAAGGTGTACGAGCTCTACGGTAGGCCGATAATATTCGAGAGGCATAGACACCGGTACGAGATAAACCCAGCCTATTGGTCACTCCTTCAGAGCTACGGCATGGTCTTCTCAGGATACAGCGTCGACAAGCGGAGGGTCGAATTTATTGAGCTCAAAGATCATCCGTTCTTTGTGGCGACGCAAGCGCACCCAGAGTTCAAGTCAAGGCCGAACAGGCCCTCGCCCCTGTTCTATGGCTTTGTCAAGGCCTGCTTGGAGCGCAGGCTCAGGAGGTCGGTTGTCCCCGGTAGCTCTATTAAGAGCCCCTGAGACCTTCGTAGGCCCTCCGAATCGTCGTTATGAACCTCCTCGTGGCCTCCTCGGGGTTGGACGACCTGGTTATCGCCGAGCCCACTATTATTATCTTGCAACCGCGCTTGACCAACTCGTTTACGTGCTCCAGCCTCACGCCGCCCGCCACGGCCACGGGGACCTTGACGCTCTTCACTATCTCCTCGAGCATGTCCATCTTCTTGGTCACGTCCCTCTCCCTCATTTGCACGCTAATGCCCATGTGGACGCATATCATATCACACCCGAGCCTCTCCACCTCTTTAGCCCTCGTGAGGGGGTCGGGCACGTTTATCAGGTCGCACATAACCTTGACGTTGTACTTCCTAGCGGCGCCCACGGCGTCCTTGATCGTGTAGTCGTCAGTCGCACCCAGTACTGTTACCACGTCGGCTCCAGCCTCGGCCGCTAGCTCGACCTCAAGCCAGCCGGTGTCAAAGGTCTTTAGGTCGGCGACTATGGTGGCGTAGGGGAACCTCCTCCTGAACTCCCTCACGGCCTCTAGGCCAGCGGACTTTATGAGAGGCGTCCCCACCTCGATGATCTCGGCCCCACCTCTGTAACAGGCCTCAGCTATGTTCAAGCCGTCCTTCAAGTACCTCTCGTCTATCGCCACTTGAAGCTTGGGCCCCGTGTACAGGGGCTCCAAGCTCAATTGATGCAACTTCTTGTCCATCGGCAC
>JAAOZJ010000034.1 GCA_011605835.1 Thermoproteota archaeon | reverse complement strand
GAGGACGCCTTCAACCCCCTCCCTTATCATTGCCACGGCGATGGCCGCCAATATCAAGGCCATTATCCTAGCGATGACGAGGGAGCCGTTCCTCCCGAGAACCTTGAAGAAGACGTCGCAGTACGTCAATATGATCCACGCCGTTGCCACGTTGGCGACGATTGACACGAGCGTTGGCCCTGGGCCGTAGCCCACTCCCATGAGGTATATCACCAGCGATATGCTTCCAGGGCCAGCGAGTAGCGGGGTCGCCAGCGGGACCACAGCCAGTTGCTCGGGCCTTATCTTCATGGCCTCGACCCTCCCCAAGAGCCCCTCTATCGCGATTATGAAGAGTATCGTTCCACCCGCGATCCTGAAGTCGTCTAGGCTCACCCTGAAGAAGTCCAGTATCAGCCTCCCGCCCAAGGCGAAGAATAGCAGTATGACCCCAGCTATCATCACGGAGTTCTGGATTATCCTCCTCCTTTCCCTGAACTCCAAGCCCTCGGTCAACGAGTAGAATATGGGGACATTCCCGAGAGCGTCGAAGACTATAAATAACATTATAAAGGCCATGAAGTACTGTTGCAGAGCCTCCGACGTCACGATCATGATGTCTCACGACCTAGCCAGACTCGCTCAACCCACAGTTGATGCTTCTCCTAGTAAAGTTCTCCTCCTTCAAAGGACCATGGCACTTACACGGAGTGTAGCTTGCAAAGACTGACGGGCATTAGGTTATGACATGGCCACAGTAAGAGATATAAGTTCAGTGAGGAGGACGAGAAACGGGAGGGCTTGTCATGGAGATAAGAAATGTAGCTATTATCGGCGCTGGCACGATGGGATCTCAAATAGCAGAGTTGGTTGCGACGTATGGCTTTAACGTGAAATTGGAAGACATAAGCGAGGAAATACTCAAGAAAGCTCTTGAGAGAATAAGAGAGGAGTTGAAAAAAAGCTACGCTCGAGGATACATCAAGGAAGACGTCGAGAACATCATCAGGAGGATCGCGACTACTACAGACCTCAAGGAGGCAGTAAAGGATGCAGACTTAGTGATTGAGGCGGTGCCCGAAATACTCGACCTGAAGAAGAGAATATTCAGCGAGGTTGACAAATACGCCCCGAGACACGCTATACTTGCATCGAACACTTCGTCCCTTAGCATAACTGAGCTTGCCAAGGCGACGGGAAGGCCGGACAAAGTTATTGGGACTCACTTCTTCAACCCAGTCAAGATCCTTAGACTGCTTGAAATAGTGTGGGGGGAGACCACTAGCGAAGAGACTGCAAGAGTGGTCGAGGAATTTGCTAAAAGGATCAACAGAGTGGTCGTGCACGTCAGAAAAGACGTCCCTGGCTTTATTGCTAATAGGATTTTCGTCACGATGACCAACGAGGCAGCTTGGGCTGTAGAGATGGGGGAGGGGACTATTGAGGAGATCGACTCTGCAGTGAAGTACAGGCTCGGTCTGCCCATGGGGCTCTTCGAGCTTCACGACGTGCTCGGCGGAGGTAGCATAGACATTACCTATCATGTGCTGGAGTACTTCAGAGAGAAGCTCGGCGAGGCTTACAGACCCGCCCCTCTCATCGAAAGGCTCTTTAAAATGGGGTATCTCGGTAAGAAGACTGGAAGAGGGTTCTACGACTGGAGCGGAGGAAAGACGAACGAAGTGCCCTTGCGGGCTGGAGCTAAGTTCGATCTCCTCAGGCTCCTGGCCCCCGCCGTGAACGAGGCAGCTTGGCTGATAGAGAAGGGGATTGCAACTCCGGAAGAGATAGACCTAGCAGTTTTGCATGGACTCAATTACCCGAGAGGATTGCTGAGGATGGCCGACGACGTTGGAATCGATAACATCGTCGCTAAACTGCGCGACTTATACGGGAAGTACAAGGAAGAGAGGTACGAGGTCAACCCAGTTTTACAGAAGATGATAGAAGAGGGTAGACTCGGGAGGAAGACCTCAAGAGGCTTCTACAACTACGGAAGAGGCCTCTACGAGTTCGTCCTCGTTGAGAAGATAGACAAGGTGGGGGTCATCAAGCTCAACAGGCCCAGAAGGGCAAACGCACTAAACATGACCTTCCTCCGCGAGATCGAGGACGCGCTTGAAATGCTCAAAGAGGACGAGGCCGTAAGAGTGGTGGTAATCACAGGCGTCGGTGACAACTTCTGCGCTGGAGCTGATATATCGATGTTCGCATCTGGAAGGCCGGAGCTCGTCACAGAGTTCAGTCAAGCAGGACATAGTGTCTTCAGAAAGATAGAGCTCTATCCGAAGCCCGTTATAGCCGCGATCAATGGCCCAGCATTAGGCGGAGGCTTCGAACTTGCCCTTGCATGCGATTTAAGGGTTATGAGCGAAAGAGCATTCCTCGCGCTTCCAGAACTAAGCCTCGGGATAATCCCTGGCTGGGGCGGGACTCAAAGACTGGCCTACTTCGTCGGAGTCGGAAGGCTGAAGGAGCTCATAATGCTTCGAAAGAATATCGACGCTCAGACGGCCCTCAACTTAGGAATAGTTTCGGAAGTCTATCCAGCCAGCGAGTTCTGGAACAAGGCCTTGGAGTTCGCGAGGAAGGTTGCGGAGCTTCCACCCATAGCCGTCAAGTACCTGAAGCAGGTTATAGCGCGAGGAGTCATGCCTATGCTTGAAGCGAGCTGCCTCGTGGAGTCGGAAGCCTCTGGGGGCATATCCCTTACGGACGATGTCGCAGAGGGGATTCAGGCCTTTATGTATCGAAGAACTCCCGTCTTTAAGGGGAGATGAGCTGTGAGGAAAGTAGCAATAGTAGGAGCGGGAATTACAAAGTTCGGGAGAAGAGATGCCAACTGGAGGGATCTCGTAGTAGAGGCGGGGAAGGCGCTATTCGACGACGTGCCTAACCTTGATAGGAATGAGGTAGATTCCCTCTTTGTTGGAAGCGCCTATCCAGAACGGTGGGCTAACACCGCGCACGTCGCACCAATGGCAGCAGAGTTGCTTGGGATAAAGCCGCGGAGAATCGTGGCGAAGGTGGAGTCCGCTTGTCAAAGCGGGGCAATAGCAATAAGGTACGCCTGGCTTTCAGTCGCGAGCGGATTGAGCGATGTGGCAATAGTCTTGGGCGTTGAAAAAATGACCTCTAAGTTCATGAACCTTACTCAATCAACTATGTACATCGTCGGAGACAGGGAGTTCGACACGGTCAACGGGTTTACGGCCCCGCCTTTCTTTGCCATGGTGGCGCAGAGGCACATGCACCTCTATGGTACGACCCGCGAGCAACTCGCAATGGTTAGGGTGAAGGCTGGCGAATATGGTTCAGAGAACCCATACGCCCAGTTCAACAGGAAAGTCACCATGGAGGAGGTGTTAAAAGCGAGGCTCGTTGCGCCACCGCTTGGGCTCTTTGATTGCTCAGGAATCACAGACGGTGCGGCGGCCTTGCTCATAACCTCAGAGGAGAGGGCTAGGAAGTACACTGACACCCCTGTGTGGATTCTAGGCGGTTTTCAGAGGACGATACATAATTCAATAAATGAGGCGGGGGAAATAGCTGATTGGCTGTCGCTTAGACAGCTTGCGAAGGATGTTTACGACCACTTCAAGATAACCCCCGATGACATTGACATCGCCGAGGTCCACGACTGCTTCACGATAAGCGAGATCGTCGAGTACGAGGAGCTGGGGTTCTGTAAGAAGGGCGAGGGGGGCAAGTTCATAGAGGAGGGACAGAGCTACATCGGCGGAAAGGTGGCGGTGAACCCGAGCGGTGGATTGCTCGCCTGTGGACATCCATTGGGCGCTACAGGAGTCAGACAGGCTTGGGAGATAACCATGCAGTTTAGAGGGCAGGTCCCGAGGAAGAGATGCGTTGCTGGTGCAGAACTTGCGTTAGCCCACAACCTAAGCGGCCTCGCTTGCATGCACAGCATCATGCTTTATAGCTTGAAAAAACCGTAGGGGGTGGGAGACGTGAAGGAGATCAGGCTCCCTGACACGGTTCCGTTGCTTCCAATAATAGACCCTTGGTCACAACAAGACCCAGAAGGCCCTGACTCGACGAGGGTCTACGAGTTCTATAAGAACCTATCAGAAGGAAGGCTGACAGTGCAAAGGTGTAAGAAGTGCAGAAAGATCTTTTACCCGCCTCAGCCAGCGTGCAAGCACTGCTACAGCACCGAATACGAATGGATTGACGTTCCGAAGGTCGGAGAAATATTCTCCTTCACTGCAATGCTCCTCGGATTTCCAATGGTTTTCGAGACCTTTGCGCCCTTCGTAATAGCGATCGCGAGGTTCGGGAATTACCCGGAGAACGGCGTGCAAATAGCTGGGATGATGTTCGACGTAAAGTACGAGGAGCTGAAGATAGGCGATAAGGTGACCTGGGATATCCTGCGAATAAGAGGTCCAGGCGAGAAAGTGAGGTATTGGTATTATTTCAAGAAACTCTAAAGCGTTAAAGAGAGACGTCGTCGAAGCCCAATTTTTTATCTTTAGCTTTTACCACACTACTCTCTTTCTCTTCCTCTCTTCAGATCTTCCATCATGAAGTGGGGGCGAAGTCATAACTAAGGGCTCGATACCGCGAAGTGCATCATAAAAGCCACGAGATACCGTTGTGAGACCTCTAATGTCGTGCTCTAGTAGTTCGTGAAATGAGGAATTCTCTTGACTAGCCTTAATCGGCCTTTCTTCTAGCGTCTTTGTGCTAAGCTTTATCAATCGAGACGCCTTACGCTACTCCGGTGGCCTGGCAGTGATTTCAAGGGCTGAGATCGCGGGTGTGTTGGAGAAGTATAACCCGAAAGAGGTTCACATAGGGGTTTTGGGTAGCCACTCAGCCCTCGATGTCCTCGACGGGGCCAAGGACGAGGGCTTCAAGACCGTGGTCGTGTGTCAAAGGGGCAGGGAGAGGCCTTACTTGATGTACAGGAGGCTCTGCGACGAGATAATAGTGCTGGACAAGTTCGCCCAGATAGTCGAAGACCGAGTCCAAGAGAGGCTGAGGAGGCTCAACACGATCTTCGTGCCCCACAGGGCCTTTACGACCTACGTCCCCTATGAGGACATAGAGGAAAGATTTTTGGTCCCCCTCTTCGGCAACCGAGCCATGCTTAGGACCGAGGAGAGGTGGGCCCCTCGAAACCAGTACTACTTGTTGGAAAAGGCTGGCATAAGGCAACCCAAGAAGTTCAGGTCGCCTGACGAGATCGACAGGCTGGTCATAGTCAAGGTCCCCGAAGCGAGGAGGAAGATAGAGAGGGCCTTTTTCACGGCGTCG
>JAAOZJ010000100.1 GCA_011605835.1 Thermoproteota archaeon | reverse complement strand
GAGTATCCTCGGCACTTCGCGAAGGTCCACGAGCTTTTCGGCCAATACCCTGCCACGATCGGTCAACCGATACTCCCCCGCCATGACCCTGTCCACGAGGCCGAGCTTCACGAGCCTGTTTATGCAGTTGTAGAACTTGGTCCTCTTGAGGCCCACGACTGACATTAGGTCCCTCGTGCTAATCCTGCTCCATCCGCTCATCGCCCTCAGCAGCGCGATGTCGTCGGCGCTTAACTCCTCGAGCAAGGGAGGTCCCTTAGATCGTTTTAGAAGTCCACAGGTTCAAGATGATATTCTCTTTTATTCTCAATTAAAACTTTTCTTGCGTGGACCGCAAAAAGGGAGGCGAACGAATGCGGCGTCGCCTGAAAGTTAGGGCGACCAGCCCGCGGAGCCCGCTTTCAAGAAAAGCCGCTGCGAACTTAAAAGACCTTGCTTCGCCAGAAGGTCTTGCTAAGCGAAAACGCTCAACTCCAAGCAAGCCGCCGGCCAGAACGAGTGGATTTCTCGCACATCAGAAACAAAAGGCCCAACCGCTCGCCGCGGTCGTTAAAGTTTAAGCCCCTCAGGAGGGCCCTCTATATTCAGAGCCCGGTGGTGTAGCGGCCAAGCATGGCGGGCTCTGGCCCCGTCGACGGGAGTTCGAATCTCCCCCGGGCTACCAATTCTCCATAACCCAAGCTAGCTTACGGTTCAGGCCTCGCGGCACTACGTAGAGCTTATAAGCTCGACATGAGATCACGATAAGGCGATCACGACGGCCCGCACGGTGATGGGCTTGAGCGAGGGCGTGGTTCCGACCTCTGCTTCGTGCTTCTTCAGCGTCTCAAGGTCCGGCGAGTTCCACCAATTTCTCGTCTACGACTACTACGACCCGAAGGGCTTCTACGCCAAGCTCCTCGACAAGCCCAAGAAGTGCAGAGGAGAACTCAGGAAGCTGTGCATCAACATGCAGGGCTTCCTAGACCAAGAAGAGGTCAAGGTCAACGGCTTGAGGGTCCACCCTAGGGTCGTCACTGCCTATATAAGCCACAGGGGCTTCATGGACTCACCGTATGTAGCTTGGGTCATAACTTTCAGGGGCCCGCTGAAGAGGGGGCTCAACGTCTTCGAGAACACCAGCGAGCGCGAGAAGGCCGAGTACGACTTCGAAATAGTGTGGCAGTTCCCGAGGAGGAGCAGGATAGTGGGCTTCCAGATATCGACCGAGGCCCAAGTTGTTGGCAGGAACACTCTGTACGTGACCGCCAGAAAGGGGGAGGAGGTCGGCGGCTACGAGAGGATAGAGTTCGTGCTTTATTGAGGGATTGTTTCAAAGTTGATGGTTGGGGCTAAGTTTATAAGCTCTTCCTTCATTTACTCGAGCTGATGAGGGGCGATGCCCCGAGAAACAACCAGACTTTCGAGGAGCCCGTGCCGTTGGCCCGATGTCCTCTGACCCTGCTCTCGAGGTAGCAGTGCTACCTCATGAGGGAGTGGGCGAGGAGGAAGCCCTAGGTGCAACAACGAAGATAAATTGATGAGAATGTAGGGACGAACGGTTCGCTCAGGTGGGATAAGTTGATCTCTACGCAAGGCGAGTCACGTTGACGACTGCCTCCAGCCTTGCTGACGAGTGGTGAAAGCTTGCCACAGGAGCCCAGAGAGGCATTCACGCGATTGGCCATGTCGGGAACTACAGTTGGCAACGGTGGTCTAAACCGTATTCAGTAACCTAGGCGTCTTAGGTGTTAGACCGGGTGGCACCTATGGAAGCTATGGATGTCGTGGGCTTCGGCTCCCTCTGCATAGACTTCGTCTTCAAGGTCGACGAGTACCCTAAGAGGGGGACGAGCAACCTTTCGAGGGCCAGCGTCATCGACTGCGGTGGAACCGTAGGCAACTTCTTAGTGGGTTGCTCGAGGCTTGGCCTAAAGTGTGGCGTCGTGGGCGTCGTGGGTAGTGATCACTACGGCCAGATGATCGTCGAGCGCTTGACGTCGTCGGGAATCGACACGTCGATGTTGATAGTCGACGGAAGGAGGCCAACGGCCAAGGTCGTGTGTATAGTCGATGGGAAGGGCGAGAGGACCTTCATGGTCGACCCGGGCGTCCAAGCGCGTGTGGAGCTACCCGAGGAGGCCCGAGAGTACGTGACTAAGTGCAGGGCCTTTCACACGGACTGCCTAGACGTAAAGTGGGCCTCCCTCTTACTGAGAGAGGCAAAGCGCCGCGGAGTTATGACCAGCGCTGACGTGGGCCTCTTGGCGGAGCACGCCCTCCAAGGGGTCGGAGGAGGCTGGGTCGACGAAGTCGTCGAGTGGTGCGACGTCGTCTTCGTCTCAGAGGCCAACGCGAAAAAGCTGTTCCCAGGGCTCAGCCCGCTCAACGTTCTAGACAGGGTCCTCCAACGAGGGGCCAACTTGGCCGTAATGACCTTGGGCAGAAGGGGTTGCGTGGTCGCCGACGGCAGTACGGTCGCTAGAGTGAAGGCCTTCGAGGTCGAGGTCGTCGACACGACGGGGGCCGGAGACGCCTTCGAAGCGGGCTTCGTCTTCTCCTTGCTGAAGGGACTTGACGCGAAGAGCGCGGCTTTGCTCGGCTGCGCTGTCGCGGCGATAAAGTGCACTAAATTGGGCGCTCAAGCCGGGTTGCCGACGTTGGATGAGATCAGGGCGTTCTTGAGAGAGAGGGGCTACGGCTCCTTGGCTTCGAGTCTCAGCTGAGCTTTGATAAACTTTTGAGCTTCTCCTCGAAAATCCTGTAGGTCTCGTCGTCGTAGAGGCACATTATAACCTCTCTCAAGCTTGTGTTCCCCCTCAAGTACTCCATTATCGTCTTGAGCATTACGTCGGCGCACCTGTCCTTCGGGAAGCCGAATACGCCAGTCGAGATAGCTGGGAACGCTATCGACCTTAGGCCCTTCTCCTCGGCCCTCTTCAAGCTGTTAAGGGTCGCGCCCCTGAGCTTTTTGTCCTCGTCGCCCTCGCCGTACCTAGGACCGACGGCATGTATGACGTACTTTGCCTTCAGCTTGCCAGCCCCGGTCACGACAGCTTCTCCTACAGGGCAGTAGCCTATTCTATCGCACTCCTCCTGTATCTCTCGACCTCCCTTTCTCAATATGGCCCCGGCGACCCCTCCGCCCAACTTCAGCCTCTCGTTGGCGGCGTTTACTATCGCATCGACCTCCAAGTCGGTGATATCTCCTTTGGCCAGCTTGAGCTTCTTCCCTCCAATATCCACCTCATACAATATCTCGACCATAACTTGACACTCCGCGCTCTCAGGTAGTGTGAGAGACGGAGAGGATAAAAGTGAGACGACAGCAACGCCCTCGAGCCCGATGAGAACCCGAGCGGGGTACGGGGGAAGGAGGATGATGCGATGAAAAACATCAAGTTATACGACCCTGTATGAGAGCTTAACCCCTCGCTGTAGGACTTGCTCAGTACTCGATCCCCTTTCTGGCCTCGACTCCTCGCTTGTGTGGGTGCTTTATCTCCCTCATCTCCGTGACGAGATCGGCCACCTCGATAAACTCCTTCGGCGCTCTGCGGCCCGTCAGCACCACGACAGTCTCCTCAGGCACCTTCTCCAAGAGCTTCAACACTTCCTCGACCTTAACTAAGCCTATCGCGGCCGCTAAGTTTATCTCGTCGAGCACAAGAACCCTAGGCCTCCTCTTCAAGGCCTCTTTTGCGAGCTCGAGCCCCTTCCTGGCGAGCTCGTAGTCAATGGGTAGAGGGTTCTCTAGGTCTATGAAGTCCTCCCTGCCGAACTGGTAGATCTCGTACTCTGGCTGCAACCTGTCCTTCACCTTGTACTCCCCCACGTCCTTCCTCCCCTTCATGAACTGCACTATTATGACCTTGTACCCATGGCCCACGGCCCTTAAGGCTAGGCCGAAGGCCGTAAGAGTCTTGCCCTCTCCATCGCCTGTGTAGACGTGGATGAAGCCTCTTCCCATAGTTCCTCCCTAGATGAAGCACAACCCCTTAGGGCATTGCTCTAAGTACTCCATGCTTAACGTTATGGAGGCTTCCTCTCCCGGCTCAAGGCCCACGTACAGCACTTGCTCGGGCTTACTCCCGTACCTGTACACGGTTATCCCCTTGCACTTCAGCTTGTAGGCCAACGTGAAGACCTTCCTGACCTCGTCGAGGCCAGCCTCGTGCCTCAGGTTGACGGTCTTGGCGACTGAGTTGTCGACGTGCTTTTGGAACGTCGCCTGCATCTTTACGTGCCACTCGGGGTCTATGTCGAGGGCCGTGGCCACGAGCCTCTTCACGTCCTCCGGCACCCCTAGGGCGTCCCTCAGAGACCCGGTCTTGGCCACCTTGACTATCAGGTCGCGGCTGTAGATCCCCCTCTCCCTCATTATCTTCTCGAACATCGGGTTAACCTCTATGAGGCTTATGCCTCCGAGGGCCTTCCTCACGTAGACCGGAGCGAATATGGGCTCTATGCTGCTCGACGTCCCCGCTATTATGCTTATGGTCCCCGTCGGGGCTATGGCCGTGACCGTCGCGTTCCTCAGGGCATCGTAGCCCATCGACTTCCAGATGCTCTCCTCGAACGTCGGGAACACACCTCTCTCAAGTGCCAGCTCTCGGGATGCCTTCTTGCCCTCGGAGGCTATGAAGCCCATCACCTTGTCCGCTACGTTCAGAGCCTCGTCAGAGTCATACGGTACGCCTAGCTTTAACAACATCTCGGCGAAGCCCATGACGCCCAATCCTATCTTTCGGTTCAGCTTGACCATGCGCTCTATCTGCGGTAGCGGGTACTTGTTCACGTCTATGACGTTGTCCAGGAAGTGGACCGCCACCCACACAAGGTCCCTCAACTTGTCCCAGTCTATGTCGCCGTTCTTGATGACCTTCGAAAGGTTTATGGAGCCCAAGTTGCAGGCCTCGAAGGGTAGTAGGGGTACCTCTCCGCAGGGGTTGGTCGCCTCGATCTCGCCTAGCTTGGGTGTCGGGTTCTTCCTGTTGATCTCGTCTATGAAGAGTAGGCCAGGGTCCCCGGACCTCCACGCCATGTCGACCATTAGCTCGAAGAGGTCCCTGGCGTCGATGGTCTTGACCGGCTCCTTGGTCCGAGGGTTTATGAGGTCTATCGAGCCTCCCGCCTCGACAGCCTGCATGAACTTGTCAGTAACGGCGACCGAGAGGTTGAAGTTCCTGAAGCTCGTGCCATCGCTCTTCGCCATCACGAACTCCCTGACGTCGGGGTGGTCGACTCTGAGGACGCCCATGTTAGCCCCCCTCCTCTTGCCGCCCTGCTTTATGACCTCTGTAGCTACGTCGAAGATCCTCATGAACGAGACGGGACCGGAGGCCACCCCCATGGTTGACCTGACCACGTCTCCCTTCGGCCTCAGCCGGGAGAAGGAGAAGCCCGTGCCCCCGCCCGACTTGTGAATTACGGCCATGTACTTGAGGGCGTCGAATATGCCCTCTATGGAGTCCTCGACGGGTATGACGAAGCACGCTGCCAGTTGGCCTATCTCAGTCCCGGCATTCATAAGCGTCGGGCTGTTCGGCAAGAACTCTAAGTTCCTCATGACCTGGAAAAAGTACTTCTCCGACTTCTCGGGGTCCAGCCCGTAGAGGATATCCGCCTTAGCTATCGCCCTTGCCACCCTAGCGAACATCTGGCCTGGGGTCTCGACTATCCTTCCCTGCTCGTCCCTCAGCAAGTACCTCCTAGCCAAGACCCTGACGGCGTTTATCGATAGCTTTAGGTCGTCCTCGACGCCCAAGAACCTCTTGGTCTCCCTTATGCTGGTCCTCCACCTCCTGTAGAGTATGTAAGCCTTGGCCGTGTTTGTCAAGCCATGCCTGATCAGCGTATCCTCTACGACGTCCTGAATTTCCTCGACCGAGGGGACTTGGCCAGCGAACTTCTGATTTAAAAAGACAACGACTTCGTCGGCCAGCTTCTTGGCTAGCTCGTAGCCCCCCTCACCCGTCTCTTTCAACGCCTTGTATATCGCGTTAACTATCTTCTGAGGGTCGAAGGGCTCAAGCCTGCCGTCCCTCTTCCTGACCTTTTCGATAAAGGACTTCATACCTCAAAGCTCCGCCGAGCTTCTGACCTTATAATTGGCTTTTGAAGTTGTTAGCTTTATCGGTCTGCGTTGTCCGAGCCAGAACTTAATTTCGATGTCAAAAAATTACGTCAAGCCGCCTAGAGGAGCTGGATCCCCGCGTTTTCGAACGATTGCTTTATAGATTTCAATATTTGAGACCTCACATGGGGCGATCTGCGCGGATTTACAACCCTAACGACTGCTCGTATTGTCAAGCTACCCCTGCTTATCTCCATCACGTAGACCTCAGGTTCAGGCGTCGTAGCGACCTCCCTGCACTGTTTAATGGCATCTTTAATTAGTTGCTCTACGACGTCCACGTCCACATCGCTCTTGACTTTGAGGTCTATGGTTAGCTTGGAAAGGGCGTCGAGAGGCTTCATTAGAAAAGACCTTTTCATGAGCTCTGAATTCGGCACGTAATATATTCCGTCCTCCCTCACTATCTCTGTATAGACTGCCGTTATGTCCCTCACGTAGCCGGGCTTGCCGTCTATCACCACCATGTCGCCTCTTCTAAAAGGCTTGTACACCATTAGGGCGTAGCCCGAGAGGGCGTTGGCCAGGACGTCCTTCGATCCCAAAATCAGCATCAAGAATATCGTGCCCAGTATCAACCCGACCGCGAAGTACACCATAGCCGAGGAGCCTCCGATGAAAGGCGCGGAGAAGGCCCCAGCCATCAACATCACTATCGCTAAGGCTATGTACTTCCAGAAAGAGGCCACGCCCGACTCAACGCCGGACGCCTTCGCTATTTTGTCTATGACCCTAGCTATCACGAGCTTGTATACTAAGTACGCAGACGCGAAGATCGCCAAGACCATCAGCATGTCCACTACTTGACTTGGCAATGCCAAGCCAACCGCCGCGGTTTGATTTATCATGAGGCCTCATCCCGCGAAGATCCTCTTAACGTCTTCCACCACTTCAGCTCGTGCCAACACTAGAACCCTATCGCCTTCCTTGAGCTCCGAGTTCGGGTCGGGAGGCTTCAGCTGGCCGTCCTTTAAGACGGCGACCACGAGCCAGTCGCCGCTGGCTGGTATCTCCCCCAACCTCCTATCCACCACCAAAGAGCTCGACGTGATGGTGAACTCCAACAACGAGAAGGCCCCACTAGGAGTCGTGGTCCTCGAGAACTCCGATAACAGTGGTTCCCTCAAGAGGAGGGATGCCATGTGCTCTGCGGTTATGTCCTCGGGCGCCACGGCCTTCGTTAACCCGAGCCTCTCAGCCATTCGTGCCAGCCTCTTATCGCTGACCCTCACGACTACCCTCGGAACGCCGTACTCCTTAGCTATCAGCCCAACCAAGATGTTGACCTCGTCGCGCCCCGTAACGGCGGCCAGAGCGTCAGCTCCCTCAAGGCCCGCGCTCTCAAGCACTTCCATGTTGGCCGCGTCGCCCTTAATCACAGTCGCGTCGAGCTCTTCTGAGAGAGCTCGGCACCTCTCCTCGTCGAGCTCAATTATTACAACCTCATGGCCTGCATCTATGAGCCTCTTTGACAGCAAGCTTCCGACCTTGCCCCCGCCTACGACTATGACCCGCAAAGGCTATGCGCCCCGCAATAGCTGGGAAAAAGCAGTTTTAAGGTAGATATAAACATTAAGAGTTGAGGCGTACCGAGCGTTGATCAATCCGAGGAACTTAGCCTCAGGGCTATCAACCATAACCATCGCTACCGGCCTCATAATGGTCCTGCCGATAATCGTCGCCCTGCTGTACGCTGAGCAATCAGTCATACTCGGCTTCGCCATACCCATGGCAGTTGCCTCGTGCATAGGGTTCGTGGCCTATAAGAGGATGGGGCCTCCGCTCAAGCTCACGACGGCGGAAGCAATGGCAATAGCTGGCTTGGGATGGCTCTTGGCGGCGGCGCTTTCCTCGATCCCCTACCTCGTGGTATTGAATATTAGCCCCTTAGACGCCTACTTCGAGGCGCTCTCTAGCTTGACGACTACCGGTATGACGGTCATACCTGTCCTCGAGGAGGTTCCGAGGTCCATCTTGTTCTGGAGGGCTTTGGGGGAGTGGATAGGCGGCATGGGCATAGTTCTGTTGAGCACGCTCCTGCTTCTCAGCCACGAGGGCATAATAGCCTGGAGGATGTACTTAGCCGAGGCCAAGGAGGAAAGGCTCGCTCCAACAATTAAGAGCACCATGAAGCACCTCTGGTTGATATACGTCTCCTACACAGCCCTCTGCGCGCTGTTACTGATGCTGGCGGGCCTCGACCCCTTTGAGGCGATGTGTCACGCGCTCGCCTGCTTATCGACAGGCGGCTTCTCCACTAGGACGAGCAACGTAGGGGCCTTCGACAACGTTGTCGTCGAGGTCGTGCTGATGGTCTTCATGATCTTGGGCGCTACGAGGTTTTCGCTGCACTACAGGCTTTTCACGGGCGACGCGAGGTCTTTCACGAGAGACCTAGAACTTAGGGTCTTCGTCTTAGCGCTGACGGCCTCGTCGATCATAGTGTCGCTCGACCTAATGTTTCGGGCAGGTCTTGACGTCGGCGAGGCGTTACGCGTGGGCTTCTTTCATGCGATCTCCGTCGGCACAACTACTGGGTTCACGACCAAAGACTTGGCGTCGCCCGTGTTCCCCCCTTTGAGCAAGGTAGTCCTCCTCCTCTTAATGATAATCGGCGGCTGTTCTAACTCCACGGCTGGGGGGCTGAAGGTCTGGAGGGCAACGGCCTTGGCGGGGGTCGCCAAGTACGAGGTCGAGAGGGTCTTCTGGCCTCCGAAAGCTTTTAAGGCCATCAGGCTCGGCGATAAGGTCTTAAGAGAGGACGAGGCCTTGAGATTGGCCTCCTTCTTCTTCGCGTACATCTCCTTCGCCCTCTTAATGACGACGGTGATGGTATTGTTCGAGGGGGACTTCCTCGGATGTCTCTCCGGCGTGCTCTCGGCTATGGCCACCGTCGGCCCCTTCTACATGTCGCCCCTTAATCTGAGCCCCGCCTCAAAGATAATCTTGATAATATCGATGTGGGTCGGGAGGCTAGAGCTCGTGCCAGCGTTAATGCTCCTCTCGCCCAAGTTTTGGGGCGAGCTCTTAAAGTCCAGCCGCAAGGCTGGCACGTCAAAAGTTAATATTTAAGGCCCTAGAATAGCACTCGAGGTAACGATCATGCCCCTCGAGAGGGTGGAATCGGGGATACCGGGCCTCGACGAGCTCCTTAAAGGAGGGATACCGAGGAGGAACGTGGTGTTGCTCTCGGGAGGACCTGGTACTGGCAAGTCCATTTTCGGGCAGCAGTTCCTCTACCACGGCCTGCTCAAGAAGCAACCCGGAATCTTAGTAGCCCTAGAGGAGCACCCCGTCCAGATAAGGATAAACATGGCGCAGTTCGGCTGGGACGTCAGGAAGTTCGAGGGCGAGGGGCTCTTCGCGATAGTCGACGCCTTCACGGCGGGCATAGGCGAGGCGGCCAAGCACGAGAAGTACGTCGTCAGGACAGTGGATGACGTACAGGCGCTGATAGAGGTCCTGAGGAAGGCCATAAAGGACTTGGGAGCCGAGAGGGTCGTGATAGACTCGGTCACGACCTTGTACATGACAAAGCCGGCCGTCGCCAGGGGCACCGTGATGTTGTTGAAGCGCGTGCTGTCCGGCTTGGGTTGCACCTCAATACTCGTGTCCCAGGTGAGCGTGACGGAGCGCGGCTTCGGAGGTCCCGGCGTCGAGCACGCGGCCGACGGCATAATCAGGCTGGACCTAGATGAGATTAACGGCAGGCTGTACAGGAGCATCCTGATCTACAAGATGAGGGGCACGGCGCACTCCATGAACCGCCACCCATTCGACATAACCGATAAGGGGATAGTGGTGTACCCAGACAAGACCCTCTCGATAAGTAGGGGAAGATTCGTAGAGGAATAGGAGGAAAAGGGAATGTCTGAGGAGATTCCTCTGACACCAATAGGTAGAGACCAGATCCACAAGCTCGAGACCGCCCTTTTAATAGGTACGTTGCTGAGCCCAGAGGTCATAGAGCTGTTGAAGAGCCCAGAAGAGAGGTTAACGTGGGTCGACTCCTTGGCCGTAGCGGCCGCTGCGCTTGCGCGTGAGAAAGCCCACATGACCGTGCCACAGATAGCCGAAGAGCTCGGCAGGAGCGAGGCGACCATCAGGAACCACTTAACGAAGAAGACCAAGGCCGGCCAGCTGGTCTGGCAGACGTACGAGAAATTCGTGAAGGAAGGCGTGAAAATAGATGTAGAGAGCTTGCTCGGAGCGAGCTCTGCTGAGCTTGCTCGTTTGAAAGGTGAAAACGAGGAGCTGAGAAGGAAATTAGAGGAAAGCCAGAACAGGATCAAGGAGCTATCCAGCTTGGTCGAGGGGCTGTTGAAGAAGATCAATAAGGTAAAAGATGAACTTCGCAAAGTCCTTGAGGAGCTCTAAACCTCCTTCGCGACTCTTCTAGACGTGGCTACCTCTTTGCACTTCGCGCACCTCCTCCTCTTCGGCGACGCTAGGAGCGCTGCTAGATAGGCGGCCGAGGCGCATATTCCTATCATCGCGCTCGTGGCTACGTTGAAGTAGAGCGAGAGCAGGAAGCCTGCGACCCCCGAGGCTAGCGATACTAAGAGTGAGAGCGAGAGCATCCGCTCTAGGCCATGCGAGAACTCGTAAGCGGCTGCTGCGGGGGCTACGAGCAGGACGACCGCTAGGATTATGCCCACGACCTTGACCGCCACTACGGAGAACAGGGCTATCAGGAAGACCATGAGGTAGTGGTAGAGCGAGGCCCTCAGGCCCATGGCTTCGGCGGCCTCGGGATCGAAGGTTATGAACTTGAACTCCTTGTAAAACAGCGCAACGATGCAGAGGGCCACAACGGCGACTGCTACCAGTGTGTACAGGTCGATCAAAGAGACGCCCAAGACATCTCCCACTATGAAGGACCACGCGGTGGCAGTATACGTGCGAGCTAGGGACAGGAAGAGGACGGCGATAGCCGTCGAGAAGCCAAACATCATCCCCACGAAGACGTCGGCCCTCCTCTCGTTGCCTCGACTGGCATAGGCCGTCAGCCCCGAGAAGCCCAAGCTCACGGCCAGCGCCCCCAGCAGAGGATTGACGCCGTAAATGACGGCAATAGAGGCGCCGGCGAACGAGGAGTGAGTTATGGCGGCGCTCAGGGTCGAGAAGCCCCTCAAGACCGTGAAGACCCCTACCACGCTCGAGACTATCGACGCTATTATCACTGCTACGAGCGGCCTGATCATGGCCGGGTGGAAGAGCATGTCAAGCATGGTGGTCGACCCCCGAGACCACCACCTTCTCGCCAGCCTTGACCACGCTCACCCTCCTCATGAAGGTTCTCGCCAATAAGTACTCGTTGAGGACTTCCTCGGCGCGTCCGAAGGCCACGACGGTCTTGTTCAAAAGCATGACGTAGTCCGAGACCTCGAGCAAGGGGTTCAGGTCGTGGGTCACCATGACGACGGCGACCCCCTTACGCGCCTCCTCCCTCAAAACCTTAAGTATGACGTCCTGCGTCGCGGCGTCCACGCCGGACAGCGGCTCGTCGAGCAACAGGAGCTGCGGCTGCACCGCCAGCGCCCTCGCGATCAGGACCCGCTGCTGTTGGCCCCCCGACAGGTGTGAGAAGGGCTCGTCCCAGAACCCCTCCATCCCGACGACCTCCAAGGCCTTCCTCGCCGCTTCGTAGTCCTCCCTCGTCAACCCCCTTCCCCATCCCCTCTTCGCCACCCTCCCCATGAGGACGACGTCCTTGACTAAGACCGGCTTCGTTGGATCTATCCTCTCCCGCTGAGGCACGTAGCCGGTCCGCCTCCTCACCTCGTACTCCTCGCCCGGCACCCTGTAGCCCAAGACCTCCACGGTCCCCGAGAGTGGCTTCACCATACCCAAGAGGGCCTTGAGCAACGTCGTCTTGCCCGAGCCGTTCGGGCCTATGACCGACAAGAAGGCGGGTTCCCTGAGCTCGAAGCTGACTTCCTCTAGGGCCAGCTTGTCCTCGTAAGCTACCGAGAGCCCCTCCACGTATATGACGGGTCTCATTTCGACCTCCTCAGCCTCACTATCGCCAAGCCCTCCAAGGCTGCCACCGCGGCCAATGCCATCGTGGACAGCGCAAACACATCGATGCCCGACGCTTCTGCGCGCGACGGCGAGCACTCCGCCAAGTGCCCCGCCACGATGACGACGTTGCGCTTTATGAAGTCGAAGTAGTTGTCCTCGCTCGGCGTCGGGATGCCGTACAAGTACGCTAGAGGGGTCCCCGTTCCCTCCGCTATCTGTCTTCCGATGCGGCCTTCATCTCCCTCGCTCTGAGTCGCCGAGACTATTATGAGGTTGCAGTCCCTCGCCTTCTTCATCGCTACGCCTATGTCTTTGGGGCCCGGCAACGCCTCCCCCCTAGCGACCACGTAGACGATGTCCAGTCCCATCCACTCGACGAGGGGTTCGAAGTGATCGGCGATCAGCAAAACGCGCTTACCTGTCAATTTCACAGAGCCCTTCAACTCCGAAAGCCACTGCTCGAGGGCTTCGAGTTTATGCGCGAATTTCTGGGCTTGACTTAAGTAGTACCCTGAATTGGGGCTATCGATCTGAGACATGGCCTCTGCTACTTTGCGAGCCACGATTTTTGCGTTAGGAGGGTAAAGCCATAAGTAGTGCGGGTTGTCGTTCTTTATAATCATGTCCTTCTCTTCGGTCCAGTTGTTCCAAGAGATCTTGCGACTACATGGCGGTAGCTGACCCAAGAACTCCTCCCGCCCAGTGCAGATGAATAGATCGCATGACTCCACGAGCAACGCGTCTTGGGGGCTGGGGGAGTAGTGGTGCGGGTCGACCCCCGCTACCACCAAAACGCGTAAGTCTGCCCTATCCCCTACGACCTCCTTTGCTATAAGATATAGCGGGCTTATCGACACGACCACCATCGGCCTCTTAGGTTGCTCCGCGCTTATCGCTAGGGCTTCGGGCGTCACGAGAAACGCGACGAGCAGTACCGCGACAAGTGAGAGCTTGGCCCCCTTCATACCAATTAATCATAGCGCTTCGTCTAATATATTAATTTTCTCTTTGGAATATTATTAAAAATACTTAAGAAGGCTTTGTCAATAGTTATTATATGGTGCCGACCCCTTGACCATAATAACGTTCTCGATATCGGAGAACCT
>JAAOZJ010000102.1 GCA_011605835.1 Thermoproteota archaeon | reverse complement strand
TCCTCGACGTCATCTACAACCTCGGTCCTAACGGTCGACACAGGCGTAAAGTCTGCGCTAGGTGCTACAGCAGGTTCGCGATTGAAGATAGGCGCGCCACCTTGTAGAGCCCTCTCTTAGCACCCGTCGTTCTGCCTCGCATCACGTTTTGGTTTATTAAGCAGAAAGAGTGATATAACAGGGCTCACTTCTAGCCTCGAAGGAAATAAATGCTACAAAATCCTATGTGAGGTCAAGACTAGGAGGTTGTTCGATGAAGATTGACCCGTTAATCGAGGACATATTGTGCAAAGCGCTTGAGGGAAGGGAGCTGAGTAAGGAGGACGCCATCAGGCTCATGAACGTAGACGTCAACTCCGTTGAGGCCTACGTCCTAATGGCCATAGCAAATAGCGCTACGCGCAAGCTGTTCAATAGTTTTGGGGAAGTTCACGCCCAGATAGGAATTAACTACGCACCTTGCTCGAAGAAGTGCAAGTTCTGTGCATTCTCAGTAGCTGACAAGAGCGTTGAACTCAGCATCGACGAAGTTCAGAGGAGAGCTGAGCAGTTCGTGAGGGAAGGGGCCAACGCCATCTTCTTGATGACGACTGGGGACTACGACTTCGATAAGTTCGTTAAAATCGGCAGGGCAGTCAGGGAGGTGATCCCTCCCGACATGCCCTTGGTGGCGAACACAGGAGACTTCGGGAAGAGCGAGGCGAAAGAGCTACTAGACGCGGGTTTCACAGCGATATACCACGTCGTCAGGCTTCGCGAGGGCGTTGACACAAGCATCGACCCGAGCGAGAGGCTAAGGACCATCGAAGCGGCTAAGTCGGTGGGCTTGGACCTGAGCTATTGCGTCGAGCCCATAGGGCCAGAGCACGGTCCAGAGGAGATAGTTGATGCCATCTTCTTAGCGAAGAGCCTCAAGCCGACAGTCATGGCGACCATGAGGAGGATACCGGTTCCGGGGACTCCGCTCGCCAAGCTCGGCCAAATAAGCCAACTCGAACAGGCGAAGATAGAGGCCGTGACGAGGCTAGTCATGGGAGACGACATCTTGGCCATGGGAGTGCACGAGGCCTACGCCCCCTGCTTAATGGCTGGAGCCAACCAAGTTTACGCGGAGACGGGCCCGAATCCGAGGGATGAGATTGTGGACACCTCCAAGGGGAGGGGCCTCTCTGTAAGGGCCTGTAGGGCCCTGCTTCGAGAAGTGGGCCTCGTCCCTAGAGATGGCCCGGCAAGGTCTCTGCAGGGCCCCCTTAGAAGGGAGCGCCGCTGAAGGCTTGTAACTTTTTTGTATGTGCAAGCCCTCTTTAGCTACGAGCTTAACTGGCTTTGTCCTTAAGGCCCAGCTATAGCTCAACCTCTTAGTGGCAAGGCGACCAAGCCCCTCTGAGTCGAGACCCTGCGGATCGAAGAGCGTCACGATCAAGCAGGCATGCGTGGAAGGCTATGGACTACGGTCTCTTGGAAGACGGTACAAAACCGCACTTTGTTGTCTGCTCATCATTTCAATCCTTTATCAATGTGGGTCGAAGAAAGACTAAGGAGCATAATCGGGTTGGTTGAAGGTCTCTGTTCATCGTGCTTGCGCTTTCAGCGGTCCGACCATGAACTTTAAGCGGTATTGGAGTCTGATGGGCCTCTAAGGCCTCAACTGCCTCATGGCTGACCTCGCCGCGGTTTTGAGAGGTGCTCGAGGCGCTAAAAGATCGTGTCGAAAACGCTGCGTCTAGGGCGGTCGGCGATACCACGGCTTCGGAGGCGGTGGCTTGAAGCTCCTCGAATACCAGTCCCTTAGCTCTCCATCGAATAAGCGATTCACGATCTCGATCGCTTTCCTCACGCTTTCATCGATGTCCTCGGGCGCCGATCTAGCTCTGACGTTGATCACGACGTTGACTTCGCTGAGCTCTTCGGGGAACTTGCCCGCGAGGTCTATGGACCCGTCATCAACTACGTAGCTTGCCTTCGCAACGCCGCTCTTCGTTATGAAGAGCATCTTCTCGTGGACCACGAGCCCCTTCTTAGCATTTACCTGCTTGGCGATCTCGTTCATCAGGTTCCTGACGTAGCTTTCAGTCTTCACCGGAGCTTTGAAGACGACTTTGCACGAGGCGTTTAACCATCCGAGCTCCTCCTCGGCTTTGGAGTAGACGTCGTAGTCGACGTCGATTCCAGGCCTAGGCCTGTGATCCCTGCTCAACAAGATCTCGAGGAGCTTGTCCACGTTGTAGCCGGTTTTAGCTGATATCTGAACGACCTCGGCTTTGTCGTTGACCTTTTTGACTATGTCCTCCACCTTTGCTATTACCTCGCTCGAGACCAGGTCCACCTTGTTCAATCCTATTACTTCGGCCTCCTTGATCTGCCACGAGATGAGGAAGCCCATGGGCCCCCTCGGGGAGGTTACGTTGAACATCCGATCGTAGTTGAGCATCGTCGACGAATCCACGAGTACGAGGTATGGGGATAGCTCTACGACCCCTCCGTAATACTGGCTTAGGGGAGTGTACACGGTTGCGAGGATGTCGGTGCAGCTCCCAACGGGCTCGGCTAATATCACCTCAGGCTTCACCTTGTCCAGGATCTCCCTCATCTTCGCCACGAAATCTGGAAGCCTGCAACAGAAACAGCCGTTGATGACCTCGGCGTATGGAAAGCCCAAGGCCTCCACAACTTTCGTGTCGACTAGGACCTCACCCTGGTCATTGGTTATCACGGCCACCCTCTTCTTCATGTCGAGGGAAAGCCTCCTTCCTAAGTTCATGATCAGCGTCGTCTTTCCGGACCCCAAGAAGCCACCGACGATTATCAGCCTCGGCTTAGCCATAACACTCGACGTGTAAAGCCTCGTTCTCACTTAAATTTTTTCGTCCTTGTTGGCGCATATGATAAGACCTAAGGGCTTTAGGTTGCTTTGGCTTTCGCTTACCTAAACCTTCCAATTCAAGTTAACCTGATCAAGCACAATTGTCTACGCTAAAGGTCGCCTTACACGCCTTGAGCAAGAGCTTTTTCAAAAAAGTTAGTATTAAGGTTCATGGAGATTTCCGCTACTTCGCTAAACGAT
>JAAOZJ010000105.1 GCA_011605835.1 Thermoproteota archaeon | reverse complement strand
TTAAATCTAGAGGATTGCGGCAACGATGGTCAGTTGCTCGTCACTTCAATACCAGCTTCTTCGCACACCTTTCTCAGCACATCGCTCATTTGATGGAGCTTAGGCATGAAGTTTATGTCATTGGCATAGGCCATGAACGTGAGGAAGATCACGTTCCCCTCCCTGCTAATGTCTATGTTCAGCCCTCCTCCCACGGCCTTCAACTTTTCCTCCAACCCCCTCACCTCCTCGTTCTCTACGACCTTTAAAGCAGCCCCCTTCAATCTTTTGAGGGCCTCCTTAGCCACCTTTACGTTCTCGAAGTTCAACGTCGCGACGCCGTCTAGATAGAGGCCGTCGTGCTGTATCTGCAACGTGAAGTAGTCGACTACGGATTTCGAACCATTCCTTGC
This sequence comes from Thermoproteota archaeon, assembly GCA_011605835.1. Lineage (GTDB taxonomy): Archaea > Thermoproteota > Methanomethylicia > Nezhaarchaeales > WYZ-LMO8 > WYZ-LMO8. Next base: position 9,875 of record JAAOZJ010000105.1, on the reverse strand, counting down.
GACGAACTCGAAGTAGACGCCCTTGTAGGCCCCGGGCTTGTCCTGCACGAGCTTGACGTCGTTTAGGACGTACTCGTTGCCGCCCCCTAGGTCATCTAGCAAGTGCTCTGCTATTCTGTGGACTGTTGAGCCCAAGTTTAAGGCATAGCTCAGCACGTGACCCAAGCTCGTTGAGCCATCGAGGGGCCTCTCGACATCGTAAAACTTCTTAACGCTCCTAAGGTCGTTTTTGAACGAGTAGAGCTCGAGCAACGCATCCTCTAAGACCTTTTCGACGCTGACGCCGCCCTTCTTCGCTACCACCATGAACCACTTGAAGGCCTTCCTCGGCAGGGACAGCTTTACTTCCACGGCGTCTTCCTTCACGAAATTTGCAACCCCCAAGCGTTCCGTGCTAGAGCTTTACTCATTGCCTTGCTTAAGACTTAGCCCTCTCGTCTAATAAATGTGACTACGGGATAACCACGACAGGGCAAGTTGGGCGAAGTTGGTACTCGTCCGTGGATTCAAGCCAGCTTAAAGAACCGGTATGTGTTGGAGCAGTGAGATCCCTAGATGGAGGTCTAACTTCATCTTTAACGGACTTTTCCTCGAGAATTATTTGGCACACGGTTAAAACCAAGAATTTAACTTTGTAACATCTGCTCTATGCTCAAGTTTAGGACTATCTCAGCTATATCGCTCGAGTAGTCGCTGATTCTTTTCAGGCTTTCTACAATTAAGGCCACGTCTGCTGATAGATCTCCAGCTTTGTGGGCCACTTCTTTGATTAAGCTTGCCTCCTTCGCTATAGCCTCTTTAACCTTCGATACCACCTCTTCCGCTAATCGGTAATCCCTCTTGAAGAACGCCTTTACTGAGGCCTCGAGGACCGTTTTCGCGAAAGAGCCCATCTCGAGCAACCCACGTAGCGTCGACTCGTCGGGCTTGGCCTTTAAAGACCTCACGACCTCGGCTATCTTGGCGGAGTGGTCGGCTATTCTCTCTATGAACTTTACCAGCACCCTGTAGGCCAAGATCTCTCTCGGATTCGAGAGCCCGATTTCTTGCATCACCTTATTGTCCTGAACGGCCACCTTCAGTTGGCGGATTATGTAGAAGCTCATGCGATCCACTTCGTCGTCTAGCTCTACCACGTTGTTGGCAAGCTCTCTGTCTAAGGTCGTCAAGGCCTTTAAAACGTTTTCGAGGAGTGATGACGTTATCAGGTACAAGCGCCTGAAGGCGTCGTGTACAGGGAGCTCGGCGTAGCCTACTAAGACCTTTAAGGTCATTTCGTGGTGCGTGTCCGATAATATCTCGACCCCTACGAGCTTCTTCCTGGCGAGATCTCTTATGACGTTTCTGTGCAAGGGTTTTATCTGCCCTTCAGCTGCCACGACTCTAATGGGGTCGTAGCCGTTGAGGTACGCCGCTATTATTGCCCGCACGATCTTGCCAGAGGCGTCGTTTTCTGAGATTCTGAGGACTGCTTCGCCAAAGCTGGCCCTCGGTCTAGCCAAACCCTTGGGGGTTATTACCAACGAGGGGCCCTCCTGTGCTATCACTAGTTGATCGCCGGCTCTAAGGCCCATGCTGATGACCCACTTCTTTGGTAGTGAGACTATGAAGGTGGATCGACCGGTGAGCTGGATCTTCCTAACCTCTTCGACCATGTCTCCCAGATCTATATATTCGCTTAGAGGCCTATATAGTTTATTTCGACAAGCTATATAAACTGGCTTCCTCTCATCTACTTGAGGAGTGATGAAGAGAAGGGACATTGCTCTAGCGGGGGCACTCCTAATAGTCATAGCCTTCGTGGGCGTGACGATTTGGCACTTCATAGCCCCTCAGACGACAGAGCAAGGGACGTCGCCATCGCCTCAAACGACGAAAGAAATATCCATTAATGGCGCTGGCGCTACGTTTCCCTTCCCCCTCTACGACAAGTGGATATCGGAGTACTGCAAGGCCCGTCCTAACGTCAAGATAAACTATCAGCCCATTGGCAGTGGCGGCGGCATAAGGGCGCATATAGATAAGACGGTGCACTTCGCGGCCAGCGATGCCCCATTGAGCGAAGAGCAACTCCGAAGAGCTCCAGGCACTCTTCACATACCGATGACGATAGGCGCAGTAGTTGTCGTCTACAACTTGCCCGGCGCGCCTGAGGGCCTCAATTTCAGCGGAGAGGTCTTGGCAAAGATATTCCTCGGAGAGATCACGAGGTGGAGCGACCCCGCTATAGTCGCGTTAAACCCCGGAGTCCAGTTGCCAGACAAGGAAATAGTTGTAGTTCATAGGTCTGATAGCAGCGGGACCACGTACGTCTTTACTGATTACCTCTCGACCGTCAGTCAAAAGTGGGAGGAGAAGGTGGGAAGGGGGGTTTCCGTCAGTTGGCCCGCGCCACGAGCGATAGGGGCTAAGGGCAATGACGGCGTGGTAGTTACGGTTCAACAAACGCCTTACTCGATAGGTTATGTGGAGTTCACGTATGCCATGAAGACGAGGTTGCCCTATGGGAAGTTGATGAATGCCGCTGGAGAATACATAGAGCCGAACATCGAATCCATCAAAAAAGCAGTCGAGTACGTCGCTGTTGAGTTGCCTAGAGGCGATGAGAGCTGGTCGACCGTCTCAATAGCTCGGAGCTTGGCGCGAAACGTGCAAGCCAGAGGGGCCTACCCGATAGTCAGCTTTTCCTACATAATGGTTTACAAGGAGCTGAGCACCTTGCCCGGGATGGATGAGGCGACCGCGAGAGCCTTAGTGGACTTTTTGTGGTGGTGCGTGCACGAAGGGCAAAACTACGCGGCTGAACTCTACTACGTCCCCTTGCCCCCTAGAGTTGTGAAACTAAACGAGGATACGCTCGAGATGATCACGTTCAATGGTCAGAGAGTGCTTAGAAGTTAAGAGAGTTGGTGGCCGACGTGGCGGGACAAACCAAAACCGCACACTTTTTTGACAAGCTACCTCATGATAAAAGAAGGCCAAGGGCCCTAATAACGGGCGATAAGGCGTTTAAGGCCTTTACGGCATCAGTGGCATCAATCGTTGTCTTAATCATCGGGCTAATGACCTATTACCTCTACTTAGGCTCCCGGCCCTCCATTGATAGGTTCGGCGCAGGCTTCATAGTCGGGACTGAGTGGGATCCCGTAAAGGGGGCCTTCGGGGCCCTTCCACTGATCCTAGGCACCTTAACGACTTCGGCCCTGGCCCTCTTAATAGCCCTCCCTCTGAGCCTCGGAGTTGCGCTAGCCCTCTCAGAGTACATGCCTAAGAAGTTTAGCAACGTCTTCTCCTTTCTCGTGGAGCTCTTGGCGGCCGTGCCCAGCGTCGTTTACGGGCTTTGGGGCCTCTACGTCCTAATACCTTTCTTGCGTGAGGTCGTGTACCCGCCGATCAGATCCTCTCTCGGCTTCCTCCCCCTTTTCTCTGGTCCGATATATGGAGGAGGGGTCTTGACGGCTAGCTTGCTCCTCGCCATAATGATTACCCCCATAATGTCCGCGATTATGAGGGACCTCTTCGCCTTAACTCCTTCAACGCTAAAGGAGGCCGCGATAGCGCTGGGAGCTACTAAGTGGGAGGCCGTCAAATTGATGATCAGCTATGCTCGATCCGGCATCGTGGCCGCCACGATATTAGGTTTGGGAAGGGCTCTGGGCGAGGCCATGGCCGTGACCATGGTTATAGGGAACAAGTTTCAGCTCTTGCCCTCATCACTCTTCGACGCTTGGTACACTATGGCGGCCATACTTGCCAACGAGTTCATAGAGGCGACCGACGAGCTTCACATAAGCGCCCTCATAAACGTAGGCTTGTTGCTCTTAGTCATCAACCTAATCGTGCTAATATGCGCTCGACTAATCGTTTGGCGCTATTTGAAGGTAGCTGGAGGTATCATGAGGGAATGAAGGAACTCCATGAAAGAATTAGACGTCTTGAGGACAAGGTTGCGCGTGTTCTCGTGTACGTGGCCCTCATAGTCGCCTTGATCCCTCTCTTCAGCGTCCTATTTGAGGTATTCAAGAGGGGCGTTGGGGTCATAAACCTTGACTTCTTCACCAAGCCAACGCCGGCTGTTGGAGAGGTTGGAGGCGGTGTTGCAAATGCCATACAGGGGACCCTGATAACCATTGGATTGGCCTCTCTCATAGCAGTTCCGATAGGCATTGTTACGGGAATATTTCTAAGCGAATACGGCGATAGCAAGCTTTCGTCAATCGTGAGATCGTTTAACGAATTGCTGAACGGGATGCCGTCGATAGTGATAGGACTCTTCGCGTATATGTTGATAGCCACAAAGGTGGGCTTCTCGGTGACGGCGGCTTCTTTCGCCCTAGCCTTGATAATGATACCGATAGTAAGCAGGGCGACCGAAGAGGCCCTCAAGCTCGTGCCAGCAACTATAAGAGAAGCGGCCATAGCGCTTGGAATGCCTAAATGGAAGACCACAATGTTTGTGGCCCTTAGGATTGCTAGAAGAGCCGTCGCAACGGGGGTGCTCCTCGCAGTAGCTAGGATAGCTGGCGAATCGGCTCCGGTGCTGGTAACCATGGGCTATTGGAAGTGGTGGTTCGCTGGGCTTGACAGGCCAGTCGCCAACTTGGCTCTAAACATCTTCCTGTTCGCGAAATCGCCCTTCGAGAACTGGATAGCGCTAGCTTGGGGCTCGGCATTAATCTTAATCGCCATGATATTGGGCATCAACGTAGTCGTCAGGTTGCTAACGAGGGAGAGGTCCCCATGACATCGGCTTATAAGATGGAGGTCGAGAACCTAAATGCATGGTACGGCTCTAACCACGTCTTGATAGACATAAACATGAAGATCAAGGACCGAGCCGTGACGGCAATAATGGGTCCATCAGGCTGTGGCAAGACCACCTTCATCCGTTGCCTGAATAGAATGCACGAGCTAGTCCCGAGAGCTAGGGTTACTGGAAAGGTGGTATTCGACGGCGTGAACATATACGATGACAACGTAGACCCCACGTGGGTTAGGAGGAGGATAGGCATGGTCTTTCAGAAGCCAAATCCCTTCCCGATGCTCTCGGTCTACGACAACGTGGCCTTCGGCCCCAGGATACACGGCATAAGGGATAGGAAGCTCCTCGACAAGATCGTCAGGCAGAGCCTCGAGATGGCCAGCCTCTGGGAAGAGGTCAAGAACGACCTCCGTAGGCCCGCCTCAGCCCTCTCGGGTGGGCAACAACAGAGGCTTTGCATCGCTCGCGCGTTGGCCCTCGAGCCGGAGGTGATATTGATGGACGAGCCCACGTCTCACTTAGATCCTATATCTGCGGCTAAGATAGAAATGTTGATCAGGAAGCTAGCTGAAAGATATACGATAGTCATCGTGACTCACAACATGCAACAAGCGGCTAGAGTCTCTGACTACGTAGCCTTTCTCTACATGGGCAAGCTCGTGGAATACGGCCCTACTAAGGAGGTCTTCGAAAGGCCTAGGAATGAATTGACTGAAAAGTACGTAACTGGCAAAATTAGCTGATGGTGTAGGCCATGGAAAGGATCATAGACTCGGAACTGAGGGGCTTGGAATCGATGATAGCTCAAATGTGCGAGCTAGCGCGTGGTGCCGTCTCGACAGCTCTTCACGAATCCCTTCACTACGGAGACTCATATGACAAGATAAGAGAGACGTCCGATTACTTGATGATACTGGCCGACCAAGTGGAGGATAAGGCGGTCGAGATAATATTGAAGTTCCAGCCAGTCGCCTCGGACCTTCGTATTGTAAAGACCTTCATGAGGATATCATACGACTTGGCAAGGCTGGGCAGGTACGCCTTAGACATAGCCTACGTAAATAGGCGCTTTAACGGAGTTAGGGACTGTGAGGAATGGGTTCGCGCACACATAAAGGACATGGGTCAAAAGGTTATAAACATGATAGAGTTGACGGTGGCATCCATAAAGGAGAGGAGCTTAAAACACGCCAAAGAGGTCTCTGAGCTGGAGAAAAAAGTGGATGAGCTTTACAAAAGCTTCCTAGACAAAGTTGCTAAAAGTGCGAGTGAGAACAGGGCCGTCGTCTCCAGCGTGCTGATCGTGAGGTATTTGGAGAGAATAGCCGATCACATGGTCTACGCTTACGAAGCCCTGATATACATGGTCACTGGGAAGAGAGAGCTTATAGAGTGAAGTGAGGTGTTACGCAACGCTCTTGGCTAAACCCTTAGATAAGATCTTCAGGTTCACGCGTTATGAGAAAGCACGCCGTGCTTGCAATACTGAGTTACTGGAGGAACTCGGAGAGCACCGGGTCTTTCTTGAGCTCTTCGTTGAGGTAGTTTATCGAGTCCCTGAAGTCCAAGTACACACTCATGACCCTCTTCACATGCTCGGGTTTTACAATGTTGCTCCCTGACATCTCTGCCACGACTCTTGCTGGTTGCAGCAACTGAGCGGCGTAGCGCAAGCTCCTCTTCACCCCTATCTCTGTCAGGAGGTCGAGGGCCTCTGCCGAGAGCTCTATGCCGTCGGCCATGGCCTTGATCTCTATTATCTTTTTAACGTCCTCGGGCGGTGGTATTTTCGTCTTGGCTATTAGTAATCTGTCGAGCATGTCTATTGGTATCCCGTGCGGTGACTTATAGTCCGTGCCTCTGATCTTCGTCACGGCTCTGTTGGTGGCTAGTACGAGGAGTGGGGCGAACTCTTGTTCGAGGGCTCTGTTCAAGAAGCTGAACGCCTCTATGTCGAGCATGTGGGCCTCGTCTATGAACAGCACTCCTGGGACGAGCTCCGCCTTCTTGCTCTTTATGAGCTCCTCTATTTGCTCGTCGACCTTGGCCCTTATCTCGTTCGTTATCTCCTCTTCCCTGAACAGCATGAGCCTCCCAGCCCTTATGTTGGCCATGTCTATGTCGTGTAGCGTGACTGTGTGAGTCGTCTTCTTCACCTTTTTAACTGGACCGCTCGGAACTTCGACGAGCCTACCAATCCTGTACTCGCCCTTCCACCTGCTCTCCGCGTATTTGCTTCTGCCGAGCTTCGTCACGTGTCCCGTCTCAGCGTCTATCTCTATCACGTCCCCTGGCCTAACGTTCAGCCTCAGTAGTTGGGCTGCGACTCTCTCGCCGACTTCGAGGCTCTTCTCCTCCTGCTTCGTCTTCAACGTCAAGAATGCCCCCAAGGCCACTTGCGCGTAGGGGTTGTAGGGGTGCGGGGCCTTCTCTATCTCAATGTTCACGACCTCGCCCTCGTAGACCTCCCTTTCATCTACGAGCCTCACTCCTATGGCCCTTCTAATCGCTTGAGTCAGCATCTCCGTCTTCTTCATGGCAGTGCCGTAGATCTCGCTTCCCGACATAGATACAAATGGCACGTCCCTGCCAAGTTCTCTTGCCATGCCCACTGCTATCGCTGTCTTCCCCGTGCCAGGAGGACCTACGAGAAGAAGGCCATGTCCTGGCCTCTTGCCCCTCTTCACAAGCTCAACCATTATGCCAGCGGCCTCGCGCGCCTCTTCTTGCCCTACTAGGCCATCTGCTATATGAATGGCCTTCAACTTCTCGTCCAGTCCCAAGCCGGTTATGTGGCTATGAAGCCCTATCAGTCGCTCTTGTTGTGGGGCTCTTTCCTCGACCTCCTTGATGACTGGGCGGCTCACATACGACCACCTCAAGCGCTTGACGAGAAAGCGAGATGCTGAGCCCTATGAGCTAGCGTTGAGGATAACTAAGCGTCAGGCCTATAAACTTTAAAACATCGCTCGCAGACTTCTCGAAAATGACCTTAGGGGTGCCCGAAGTACTCGCGTAGCGAAGCAGGCGGCTTGGCCACTATGGCCATGGCGCCTTTTAGACTGGCGTCCTCTCCAAGGTCGGTTATCGTCACCTTAGGCATCCTGTTGGTTACGTACGCATCTACGTACTTCGCTATAGGTCTCAACACTAGTTCCTCGTTGTTTAAGGCTATCGCTCCTCCTAAGAAGACGACCTCCGGGTCGTAGCAGTTTACCACCGAGGCGATGCCAGCTGCGTTCAGCCTGCCTATCTCCTCCTCGACTATCTTGGCGGCCAGCACATCCCCTTGCTTGGCGTGTCTGAAAAGTGCCTCGGCTGTCAAACTGCTTCTACGATATTCGTGACACAGCGAGCTACCCTCTAACTGGTCTCTATACTTATCTTCCAAGAGCCTTTTAACGAACGCTGGGATGTTTATGCCTGAGCAGTAGGCCTCCCAATGGCCACGGCCTCCGCATCCGCATCTCATCATTCCCGTGTAGTCGACGACTATGTGACCGACCTCGTGAGCGTTGCCGTCCTTCCCGAGGAGCAGGTGGTCATCGACTATGACCCCCGCGCCTATGCCGGTGCTCAAGGTTATGTAGACCAAGTTCCTGAAGCTCCTTCCCATACCATAGACCTTCTCGGCCCAAGCGGCGGCTACGGCGTCGTTGACCAAGAAGACCTCTTCGCCCAGTCCCTCTCTAAGCTTGGCGACCACCTCTACGTTCTTCAAGGGCGCGTTGGGAGGCGAAAGTATCGCCCCCCTCTTCAAGTCTAGAGGGCCTATCGAGGCGACCCCCACGCCTACGACCTTGTCGAGGTAATTCGAGAAGTTCCTTTTAATCTCGTCGACAATGAAGTCTGCAAAGCGATGGGCAATGTCAGCAGTCCTGTACACGCGCTTGACGTACATCCTCCCGTTAGCGTCTCCGATGCCTAACCTAGTCTTGGTAGCCCCCACGTCGATTCCTATTATGAGCTCCTCGTTCATGTAATCACCAACGAGTCCCGCCTGCGAGATTAGCGACTTACCGTAGAATTTGCTCGGAGGCGAGATGAGCTTGTCGCGTACGCGTCGGCTACTTTTTATAGATCTTAATCAAGAATCTCTCCTCAGGAGATCACGCGATGAAGAGGGTCCAGATTTCGGAGATAGAGGACGGGATGAGGGAGCTTGTCGTCGAGGGGACGGTAGTTGAGAAGGGGGAGCCGAAAACTGTTCAAACTCGTTACGGTCCAGCGCAGTTGGCATATGCTATAATAGATGACGGGACTGGCCAGATAAAGCTGAACCTTTGGAGGAAACAAATAGACTTGGTCAGGGTAGGAGCTAGGATAAGAGTTGAAAACGCCTTTGCTAAGGAGTTCAGGGGGAAAGTGGAGCTAAACGTCGGGAGCAATGGTAGGATAGTAGTCTTGGACAAGGGTAGCCCAAACGCGTGAATTCGCTAAATAATGGAAGGGATGCTGGCTGAGATCGCTGATGAGAGAGGGACGGTCGAAAGAGCCACGCCCAAGCGTCAGTCTATCACCCCTTTTTCTTAAAGATTCTGAGAAAGATGTCGCTATAAACCCTCCAATTTAGGGTCCCAAGACCCTCTACGCTCCACGTAAAGCCCTCTTCGTGGAGCTTACACGGAAATCTCTCGCACTCGAGGCAGCACTTAAGTCCTTTGCTTAGGCAGCACTTCGCGTACTCGCAAGAATTTACGTGAAAGTCGCAACCTTTGCAATCACCTTGAACAAGGGCTTTGCAAAAGTTGCAGACGATGCCGCAATACGAATAGAGGACGTCACCTGCTCTCGGCACGGCGAGCACCAGGATAGAGTTGGCGCCTCATAGCTTAAACTCGATTCTCCTCCTCTTGTTGACTTCCTCGATTGTCTCGACTACTTCCGCGACTACCTTGCTGCTCAGAACGTCCACTAGGTCCCCCAGATCATCACGGCTCGCCACCAGCACTCCTCTGAATGAATCCGCCATCCTAACGTGGAGCGAGAGCTTCTCTGGTTCGACCCTCTTCCGACCCTCTTTCTTTGGGAGTTTGACCACCTCTACTACGACGTTGCCCACTTGTATTATGGGCTTTCTCTCCCAGTCCTTCATGGTATCCATTAGGTTTCT
>JAAOZJ010000036.1 GCA_011605835.1 Thermoproteota archaeon | reverse complement strand
GCGTAGGGCCCAGTTAAGGTGAACCTAGGACTTGGAATTTCTCCTGGAGCAACGGGCTTAGCGTTCCTTAGCTCTCCGTGCCAGAAGTCAAGCCATATGTATGTCGAAGCACCTCTTATCTCGTCGAGCTTTATCTCCGCGACCTTCCTCGTCATTTCCTCGTAGTTTAACTTTAAAAGGTCGATGTCTTGGTCCAAGGTTATCCCAAGCTTCTGGACAAACCTCTCGGTAGGAGTTCCCTTGAAGGCGACCCTCTTCTCCTTAGGTATCGCCGCGAACAACGATAAGAGGCCACGCAGGACTTTAGGTTTCTGGAAGTCCTTCAAGGCTTCTTGATCCATCTCGACGATGCACAAAAAGTCGCCCTCCCAATTCGCTGCGACTTTCCTATACGTCGCGTCGCTATTGACGACCTTCAGAAGCTCATTTAACCAATCCGTAGAGGGAAATACTACTGCCATGTGTTATAATTCGTTGCGAGGCCTTAACTCTTTTGCGGTGGCGTTATAGCTCATCGAATCGTCATATTTGAGGCCTCGGTGAAAGTACACCTCAACGTAATAAGCAGAAGAAAACTAACAACGAACACGTGCCAGCAATTGCGTGTCCTCCAAGAAGCGGGAAAGTTAATCGACAAGATGTGACGTTCGCTCCCGTGCTTCAAGGAGCTTTAGGGTTGTAACAAATTTCACTTTACCGCTGGCCTGTCGAAGTATATGTTCTTTGAAGTAGCGCTAAGAGGAATGGCTAGCACTAGATCGGCGTCTATTAACTTTAACACTTGGGCGGCGAAGCCTGCAGTAAACATCACTCTGTTGTCTACGTTGTGAAGCGAGGCCGTCTTGGCCGCTGAGCCTGCGGCTATGCCTAAGTTCAATACGTTCAACACGAAGTTAAGGTCGTAGGGGAATCCCGGAGGACTCTTTAAATTTATGTCCTTTATTTTACAGCCTATTAGCACTACGGCAGTTGAGCGCCTTATATTATCGGCATCTCTCTTAAGGGGGAGGTGGCTCATCTGCTCTGCCATTTTCTCCATAGCCTCGGCAAGCTTCTCTATTTCAGCTCTATCCTTGAGGACGGCCACGACAACGTTGTCCACGCCCCTTGCCTTGGGCGCCGTTATCGCGCTTAAGGCCATGAGTCTAGCGACGTGAGTCACGGACTCTTTGACTATTTCCTCCCTTCCCTCCACGACCATATCCTCTCAAGAGGAGTTGTGAAAGAGGCACGTGTAAAAAGCTTTCGTCAAGTTATACAAGGCGGGAACCTTAAAGCCTATGACACTGAAGATCCTCTCAAAAAAGCTTATTTTGCACGTTTCCAAGAAAGTAAAGGAGGAGCGTATGGACATAATCGACTTGGTGAAGAGCAGGAGAAGCGTTAGGAAGTTCAAGCCAGACCCCGTGCCAGACGACGTCGTGATGAAGTTGCTCGAGGCAGCTCGCTGGGCTCCCTCTTGGGCCAACACGCAGTGCTGGGAGTTCGTAGTCGTGAAGGACCCCAAGATTAAGGCGGAGCTCTCGGAGACCCTCGTGCCGCCTAGGAATCCGGCTAAAAGCGCTGTCGCCAACGCGCCAGTGGTCATAGCGGCCCTCGGAAGGAAGGGCGTCTCCGGCTTCTACAGGGGCTCCGCTGTCACGAACAAAGGCGATTGGTTCATGTTCGACGTGGCGCTAGCAGTCCAAAACCTCGTGCTCGAGGCCCACGCCCTCGGGCTTGGAACAGTCATAGTGGGGGCCCTCGACTTCGAGAAGGCGTCCAAGATCCTCAACGTGCCTCCCAACGTGGAGCTCGTGGCCTTGATACCAGTGGGCTATCCAGATGAGTCACCTCAAGCCCCGCCAAGGAAGAGGCTTTCTGACATGGTGTACCGTGATGTCTACGGCAATAAAATGATCGCTGGCCAGTGAAGGGGTTAATGGTAGAAGTTAACGAATTTATAGCTACCTCCGAACGACGACGGAGATGGCTTTAAACACGCATATCAAGGCCAGCACCGCTACCAAATCTAGTACCACGACGTCCATCATACGCAATACCCTTCGCAGATCCAAGGGATCTCAAAGTAGAGGAGTTGTATATAAGCTTTAATTTGAAGGTCGAGAGGGCTCGTTAGCCGAGACCTGTCCCTCCTTAGATAGCCCGAGATAGCCTTCTGGGACGAGGCTTGTGGTTAACATAACCATGTTTATGTTGTGATGTTTAAGCCACGTGAGGGTTTCCCTGTTCTCTTTCTTGAGCCAAAATTCTAAGATCTTCTCGGCGAGCGCTCTAAACTCCAGTATGCGCCGTATAACTTGACTTAATGCCGATATCCCTTGAGCCTCTCCCTCTAGCTTCTCGGCGGCGCGGAGGCCTATAACAAGGCCCAGTTCTCTAAAGGCCAGCCTAGAGCCCGCGGGTGCGTAAATCAAGTTCTTGGAGAAGAAAGCTCGTAAGCTCACGTAGGCCGCTTCCAGCACCGCATCCATTATCGATGAGACATCAAGGACTTCGTTGTGCACTCGCGCCAGCCGATGTGCTATGCAGAGAAGCTCTCCTATGCCCAAGGGGTCCTCAGTCACCCAGTCACTCCAATCACTTTCCTTGCACATCTCATATAGGTCGTGGATCTCGCTTTCTAAGGAAAGGGCGTTGAGAGAGCTCTTCTTCGCAATCGAGTGGAGCTCTAAGTAAGTCGAGAGCCCGTCGAGGGCGTCGTGTTGCCCCTCACCGAAGACCAGCGGACGCGTCAGGTCTATGCTCATCTTCCAATATATGCGCTTACGCTTATCGATTGGCGACGTATAGACGAACGCCTTGTGAGCGGTCTTAGCCAACTCCAAGCCCCACCTCAAGTACTTGACGTCTCCCGTCACTTGAAAGACCCTACACAGCGCCAGCATCCACTTAGTGAGATAGTGGTAGTACTGTCCGTCCCTCTCCCATTCTAAGACGGGGTCGTAGGGCTCGTCGGGTCGGCGCTCGGGTAAACGCTTCCCTATCCTAAGACCGCCGATGGTCGGGTGTTCTCGCGCTTCTTCTTCGCTGAGCCCGCTAATCCATCCGCTTCGGCCGTCGTCTCCTCGATGTTTGCCCAGTACTTGGTGGACTGCGTTGATTAATAGAAGGGCCAACTCTCTGAACATCGGTTTTTGGTATGTACATAAAGGTATGTGTAGTTAAAGACGGCAAACGCATCCGTCCACAAATAACGATCTTGTGGCGCATTCAAAGTCAAGCCCGTCGAATGAGCAAAATTGATCATCAACTCCTCGGCCAACTTCAAGCGCTCATCGAAACGGGACATGGTATTTCACGCAAAGGGGCTTGAGAGTACTTCCGTCGCACTAGAGTGTATAAAGGGGCCTTTGGGTAAAGCTTTGGTGCATAAGGAGGTTGATTTACGGATCGAGCTTAACATCTCAAGTGATCTCTCAGTTTAGAGTACATGGCATTTCAGTTAGCATAGACAAGTCGGGCTCGTTGATCATCTACAGAAGAGAGGGTGGCTTCCCCAGCGGACCCGTGGAGAAGGTTATTGACGTGCCCTCGTTGGACGCGTTCCACGTATACCCTGTCCACTCAGTCCAACCAGAGGTCTCAACACACTTGTTGCTCAAGCTCTCTAGGCCCCTCGTTGTAGGGCCCAACTCTAGCATCAGCATCTACGTCAAGGTACCTATCAGCGCGGGCATATATGTCTTTAGGGGCGAAGCACAAAAGGTGATAGACTCCTTCGGCTTCCGCCCGTACAAGTACGCGCTTTATGGTACCACATCGAACGGCATGGTGTGCCGCTTCTACAGGACTGACGTGTTTCCAGAGGTGCCAAAGACGGAGCTTTGGGAAGCTATTACGAGGATTACTGTTGAGAACCCCTCAGACGATTTCGTGGAAGTCAAGTGCGTAGTTC
>JAAOZJ010000143.1 GCA_011605835.1 Thermoproteota archaeon | reverse complement strand
TGGCAAACTCGCCAAGGTCGATCAATGAGCCCCACCTTATCCCCGTTCACTCTAAGCCGATAAGATCGATCTGACCTCTTTAAATGCCTCAGCGAGGTCTTTGATGCTCGCGCCCCTCCTCTCTAAGAGGCGCCCTAAGGCGATCAGCGCTGCTCCAGCAATGTTCGAGAACACTGGCTCGGGGAACGCCAAGCAGGCCAGTCCCAAGCTCACTAACAGGCCTCCTTTGCTGTTCCTCGTCGTCAAGAGGGCCCTGACCCTCTTCAAATCGCCTCTCAAGTCTTCGACGGCTCGTCCTATGTCGTACATGGCTTGGGCTCGTGTCAACGCCACGTCTCTGAGGCGCTTGTACCCCTCAATCAAGGCCTTTGCCTTCTCCCTTTCTTCCACGGTGTTGTAGCTCGTAGGCGTCCCTCTGTTTTGAGGGATTCTGTTAGGTGCACTTAAAGCTAAGTATTACCGCTGAGCCCGTTTGGTTTGCAGGATCAGCGAAGTTGCTGGAAGGCTTAGCCCCAAGCTTGCAACACTTCCCGCGAGGCTCCACCGCACGCGCCTTCAACTGTTACGGAGTTTGCGCATGAGGAGGTTTGAGTAAAAGGACGACGAGGTGCAGAGGACCCGCATTAGCTGGCTACTCCACCTTCGTTCTTGCTTAAAAGCTGACTTTTGTAGAAAGAGGCACTTCCGGTGAGGAAGTAGCTTACGGCGGCTGAGACGACCGTGGGAACTATGAAGCTCGGGCCTATGGTCTCGGCGACTAACGCTATGCTCGTCAGGAGCGTTTTGTTCGCCGCTGCCAATACAGCGGCCATCGCCAACACGACGCAAGAGGCAGGCGGCTCCACCTTCAGCGCTTGTGCGTAGATGAGCCCTAAGGTCCCGCCGACGTATAGCGCGGGGATGAAGAGGCCGCCGCTCCCCCCCCGAAGTTCAGGGTCACGCTCGTGGCAATTATCTTAAAGACCAAGAGAGCGATGAGCATCATCAAGCTAGTCTCCCCCAACCTAGTCGTGGTCATCTCGCGGATGGTATCGTAGCCCAGGCCAAGCGTCTTGGGGTAGAGCAAACCGATGACGCCGAGGAGTAATCCGCCTAAGATGGCAATGCACGGCATCGGAAGGCTACGAGCGAGCCTTCCGACGATGGCGTTGACCCATTCGAGGGCCTTCACGAAGGTCAAGGCGACCAGAGCTGCTAGGACCCCCAAGGCGACTGCGTGCGCGAGGATGGAAGCGTGGATGGAGAGGATAGGCGTAGGCGACGTGGGACTTGGGAAGATGGTTTCCATCCCAAAGGTCATAGCCGACACGAGGTAAGCTGTGACAGAGGCGATGGAAGCTGGGACGAAGACCTCGGTTTCGACGTCTCTCTTGTAAGGTATCTCCAGCGCGAGCAGTATCCCTGTCAGCGGGGCTCTAAATATGGCTGAGAAGCCTGCCGCTGCGCCACATAAGAATAACTTCTTAACGTCCTTTCGACTTAATCCAAGTTTTCTGGTGATGAATGAAGAGATCCCTCCACCTAGCAGGAGGCTCGGACCCTTTAGGCCAGCGCTCCCGCCGAAGCCTATGGTCACCGCCGAGGCAAAGGTCTTGCTCATCGTGTCCCTCAAGCCGAGGAAGCCGCCTCGCGAGTGGTAGCTCTCGATCACGAGTTCCGCTCCGCAACCGCATTTCTTGTTCTCCGCCAACAGCCTCACAATCAAGTACCCTCCGAGGAGCGCGATGAACGTGGATGCCAAAAGAAGTAGGGGGTTCCAGCCCACGAGAAGGAGCGAGGCGCAATTCACGGCCCTGTAGACGTTGTCGAGGAGGAAAACGGCCAAGCCTATCACGAGGCCCAGCACGATCGGCAACAACAGATCCTCTGCAAACTCGAAGAACTTTCTACTACGACCCAAAGCACGTCGACCTCTCGGCTGTATGGCCGTACATAATTACATTTCTCTAAGCCAGAGGCACGCGTCCTAAATTTCTTAGCTCTTTACTGAAGAGTCAGCTATGTGGAGATGTCGCCAGCGGAGAACGCACGGTCCGCGCATGTGTATAGCCATGGTTTCCTCTAAAATCATGCAAAATACCTCCAACTTGGAAACGCGCAGGGCTAGTTGAAGAGGTGCCATCGATCGTTGTAAAGCGCTAAGTGCCCCACGTACTTCAGCTTCCCCGTCACTTGGTCCACTTCTAGTCCCAAGGTCTCAAGCGCCGTGACCCCTAGCACCTGAGCATCGCCTTCCTCGGCGAAGATCACTTCGACGTCTCCCTCGTAGCCCTCGTACCTTATCGTGGTCACTCCGACCTCTCGCGTGATTGCTCTGCCATCGATAGCCTTAAACTGCCTTACTCTCCTCGGCTTCACACCGAGCTCCTCGAGCACTTTCCTGCTGATCCAAGTGAGGACCGAGCCCGTGTCGACGATGAGCTCGACCTCTCTAGAAGCATGAGTCTCGGGGTTCTCGACGATGACTTTGGCCTTGGTCAAGCCCAAGTACATCACCCACACCAGATCTCAATCCTCAAAAGGTGTTAGTAT